>CAYTHS010000042.1:2725-21462 GCA_964437665.1 uncultured Oscillospiraceae bacterium | reverse complement strand
TACAGGTTAAGAGTTGCGACCTTTAACAATCCTAAGGACTTTTTTGACAGACTGAACAGCCGCCGAAAGGCGGCTGTTGTGTGCTTTGCGATTGGATTGGCCGGTTCGAAAAAGTTCCCATGCGGAAGAATGCGGAAAGAAATGTCCGGCCGTCGGATTAAAAATAAAACCGTTTCCGTATTTCGGCTTTGAGGCGCGCACGGCGGTTGAGCAGCAGCAGCGCCGAGCCGAGCACAAGGCAGGGGAAGAGCACATACAGCGACCAGCCCGGCCAGGCGATCGCATGGTGATACAGCCCGATAAAAAACTCAATACCGACCACGAGCAGGCCAACCCCCGCGAGCGCGAACGAAGCGCGGACAAGGACGGGAAGGCGGCACCGATTAGAAGTCATCCAGGCCAGGAACCAGGCAAAGAGAGCGGAAAGGCCGGTTACCGGCAGGCCGAGCAGCAGATACCAGCTCCAGTCGCCCTGATTCATGAACTGGATGAGCAGCAGCAATATGCCGATTGCCGCCGCGTCGATGACGATATAAAGCAGCCGGAGCAGGTTCGTTGCGATCATCGGCAGCAAGAACACGGTGAACGCGACGAGCTCGCCTCCGATCACGTAATACGACCATGTAAGTTTTCCGCTTACCATAATATTGGTAAGCATGACGGTAAACAACGGGATCAGAAGAAGCAGGGAAACGAACGACGCGATGTAGCGCCGGTCGAGCCGCCTGTCCAGGTGTTCGATATGGCTGGGGTATGGCCTTGCAGGCCGTTCTTCTTCCGGAGCGGACGGGTTGACCACCTCCGTGCCGCAGAGCGGGCAGCGCGGCTCGCTCTTTTCCAACTCAACGCCGCAGTTGACGCAATAACTCATAAGAGCACCTCCTCCGTTTTCATACGGAAATAACAAACTGCGCGTTTTCTGCCCGGCGCAGAGGGCGGCCGGCTAAACGGCCTGGTTGCTTTCCACCTTCACGGGGATGCCAAGTTTCACGAGCCGTGTAAAAAACGCGCGCTCAAGCAAAGGTTCCTCGATGGTTCTTGTGAAATTGATGCGGAGCCGCCCGTTATAAGTCAGGGCGGCGGCGCAGACGCGGTTGTCTGCCAGAGGACCGAGGATAAAATCCATACGACGCACGTATTGCAGCATTTCATCGGGTATCCGCACCACACCTAAGTTGCTCAGTGTTGTCGTTGAGATCGCGTCCCCCACCTGAGAGTAGACATATTTCATGGCCATGTTTTTGATGAACAGCGGAGTCAAGCGCAGCAGGCGATTTTGTTCGGTGCGCACATTGGTCGTGATTTTAGCATTCAGCAGCTTTTTTGTGACCTCCATCGCCATAAAGTGATGGACGATGTTGAGCGCCTCGTCAAACGTATATTCGCCGAGCCGCGGGTCGATGCCGGGATTGACGTAATTGGCGAAATTCCGCAGTGTCCTGGAAGGAAAGACGTTTCGCAGATTGATCGGAACACAGATTTTCACAGGTTTAAACCGGTGAACGTGTGCAACCGATTTCCTCTGAAGCGCGTCTACGGACAGAATCAGAACCGCAGTAAGATATTCCGTTACGGTTACGCCTTTCTCGCGCGCTTTTTTCAGCACGGTGTCTACGTTCATCGAGCCGGTGATGATATGGACGAACCCGTTGCGCTCGTCCGTGCCCTTAATATGGAATGCTTTTACCTCTTTGCGGGTCTGCGTAATGACGCCGGAATTGACGGCAAAGCTGTCTTCCGCTTCCGCGGGGTTCGGCGGTTCCGCGCAGTCGAGCACGCGCTCTGTGCGGGGAATTTTTGCGCCGTAGTACAGGCGCAGATATTCGGCCACCAGCGTTTGTAAAAACACAAGCCCGCCCGTTCCGTCGGTCAGAACGTGGAAAAACTCCACCGCAATGCGGTTTTGATAATAACGGACGCGCATGCAAAAACCGTTGTTGTCCTTCAGACGGATACGTACGCAGGGATTGCCGACGTCCTGTTCGATCTTCGGCGTTTCGTCGCTGCGTTCCAGATAAAACCAGAACAGCCCGCGCTTGAGCTTGTAGGAAAACCAGGGAAGCCGCCGCAGAGTCCGTTTTTGCGCAACTTCGAGAATATCTTCGTCGATCGGGTCATGCAGCGTAGCGGAAAGCCGAAACAGCGCAGTCCAGTTGCGGTTCATCGTCGCCGGATAAATCAGCGCGGCGTTATCCAGCTTCATCCAGGTTTTGTATTTTTGGCTTCTAGACATCTCTTTAAAACGCTTCCGCCGTAAGCCGGCAACCGTGCGGCGGGCTCCTTTTCACTTGATGGGCGCCTGCTCCGGCGCCGGTTCGCCCGCGCCGAGTTTCTGTCGGATAAAAGAGGACATTTTTGCGACCGCACGCCTGCTTTCCGGCGTACGGTAAAGTGGGTAAACATGCCACAGTCCGGACTCAACTACGAGTTCTGCGTTCGTACCGCCGTCCCGCAGCTTCTGAAAAAGCGTTCTGGCGTCGTCGAGCAGGATTTCGTCGCTGCCGGCAAACAGCAGGGACTCGGGCATGCCGGTTAAGTCGCCGAAAACAGGCGATACATACGGTTCGTCTTCGTGCCCCGCAGCATATGCAAGCACATAATACGCCAGCGACTCACGAATCAGCGTGGGGTCGCGCAGAACGTTGTTGAAATACGAAGCGCCGGAAAAAGTCAGGTCCGTCCAGGGAGAGATACCAACCACGCATCTGGGAAGCGGAACACCTTCGTCTCTGCATCTGAGCAGCAGGCAATACTCCAGCCCGCCGCCCGCGCTTTCACCCGCAAACGCGATATGCTCCGGCTGGTATCCGCTTTCCAGCAGGTAGCGATAGGCCTGCATCGCGTCGTCGAGCGCGGCGGGGAATTTGTTCTCCGGCGCGAGCCGGTATGCGGCGCAGAATACGTTCAGCCGCGTATGCGCGGCGAGAAGCCCGCCAAAACCCTTCGCATAGTCCAGCGTACCGGCCGTGTATCCGCCTCCGTGCAGATAAAGAACGGCGTGCTTGCATGGCGCAAGGCATTCGTTGGAAACCGCGAAACACGCTTCGAAATTTTCAAACGAAACCTGTTGATACGTAACCTTTGCTTTGAGCATCCCTGCCGTAATACGACCGAGTTGGTCCTGCGCGGCACGTGCGTTTTCAATGGTCGTAAACCGCACGAGCGGTTTGGCGAGCCGGAGCTGGAGTTTTAGGACCTGCGCGGAAAGGCTTGGCAAATCAAACGGTTCCTTTCTGTTGAATATTTTATTTTAACATATTATCCGGCTTTTTATGTTAAAAGAAAGCAACAAAAGATATCGCCGCATACCGTTTCGGGGAAACGGGTTGAAGAAATTGCTTTTGCTGCCTTGAAAACGAAGTGGAACGCTCAGCCTGGAGGCCATTCCATAGCTCGGCCGCCGAGCACGTGAAAATGCAGATGCGGCACGCTTTGCTGCCCGTCTTTCCCGCTGTTGACGACGACGCGGTAACCGGTTTCGTCCACGCCGAGTTCGCAAACGAGTTTCTGGATTACGGCGAATATGTGCCCCAGAAGGTCCGTGTCCGCCGTTTGCAGCATATTGACGCCTGCAACGTGCTTTTTGGGCACGACAAGCACATGTACGGGCGCCTGCGGGGATATGTCCCGAAACGCGATCACCGTATCGTCCTCGTAAAGTCTCGCCGACGGGATGTCTCCCGCGATGATCTTGCAGAAGATACAATCGTCCAAATCAGTTCAGCTCCTTTTCTTTGTGTCTGCCCGGCAATGCCGGAAAGTTAATCCGCCCGGTCCAGCCGCGTGCCAAACGCCGTTTCCTTCTCGAAACCGTCCAGCCGGATTCGGACGATTTCGCCTTCCGGTGCGTCGGTTTCTACGCGGATATAGTTGCCGCTGTAGCCTGCGCCGCCGGACTCGGCTAGGACCTCGACAATGCTGCCGACTTGCGAAGAAAGATAGTGCGCAGTCAGGCGCCGCCCCAGTGCGATCAGTTCCGCTGCGCGTGCTTCCTTAACGGATTTGGGCAGTTGTCCAGGCATGCCGGCGGCCCGGGTGCCGCTGCGAATGGAAAACGGGAATACGTGCATTCGTGCAAACGCAGCCTTTTTACAGAACGCCAGCGTCTCTGCATGTTCGGCTTCCGTTTCTCCGCAGAATCCGGCGATCACATCCGTTGTGACTGCGCAGTCCGGCATGGAGCGCCGCAGCAATTCCACCGAGCGGAGATATTCGCCGCTTGTATAGCGGCGGTTCATCCGCGCGAGCACCGTGTCCGAGCCGCTTTGAAGCGACAGGTGGAACTGACGGCAGACCTTTGGGTTTTCCGCAAGCGCTTTTGCAACGGATTCGTCGATGAA
This sequence comes from uncultured Oscillospiraceae bacterium, assembly GCA_964437665.1. Lineage (GTDB taxonomy): Bacteria > Bacillota > Clostridia > Christensenellales > CAG-138 > UBA7703. The sequence continues at coordinate 17,122 of CAYTHS010000042.1, read as the reverse complement.
CAGCGGCTCGAGCGAGCCGAGACGAATCCGCCGCACGCCCGGCTCCGCGCTCGCCCGCGCGACGGCGTCGAGCAGTGTGACGCCGCCGAGATCGCGTCCGTAGCTGGCGAGATGAATGCCGGTAAGCACGATTTCCCGGTACCCTTCATTCGCAAGGGTGCGCACCTCGTGTGAAATGTCGTCGAGCGGCCGTGAACGCAGCGGGCCGCGCGCGTAGGGGATGATGCAGTATGAACAAAAGTTCACGCAGCCGTCCTGGATTTTCAGCGTGGCGCGCGTATGCGAATCGCGTACGGCGGAAAGCGGCTCGAATTCACGCAGTTCGGAAAGCGGTTTGACTTCGGTCAGCGCCGTTCCGTTCGTCAGCGCAGCGTTCACGCGGGAGACGATATTCTTGCGTCCGCTCGTTCCGAGCACGAGCCCAACGCCGTCCAGCGAGGCGATTTTTTCCGGCGCAATCTGCGCATAACAGCCGACCGCGACAACCAGCGCGGAAGGATTTAAACGGTGTGCGCGTGCGATCATCCGCCTGGATTTCGCGTCGCCCGTCTGCGTGACGGTGCAGGTGTTGACCACGTACACGTCCGCCGGTTCGGAAAACCCGGCAATCTCCCAGCCCACGCGGACGAACAGTTCCCGCATGGCTTCCGTTTCGTAATGATTGACCTTGCAGCCAAGCGTTGTGAAAGCGATTTTCAAGATTCCACCTCATATAACAACTGCGCGAGCATCGCCATACCCGCCGTCTCGGTACGCAGGATGCGCTGCCCAAGCGAAACGCTGTGCGCGCCGCGCGCCGTTAACCGCGCGATCTCTTCCGCTGCAAAGCCGCCTTCCGGGCCGATTAACAGCCCGGCCGTCTGCGGCGGAAGAAGGCTGCGCAGCGCCTGTTTGAGCGAGCGGGCGGATTCGTCTTCGTAAGCGACCAGAAACAGATCGAACGCGCCCGGATCGATTTTGCCGATCGGAACGAGCGGCGATATCTGCGGCACAAGCGCGCGGCGGGATTGCTTTGCCGCTTCCAGCGCGACGCGCTGATAACGCAGGCGTTTCTTTTCAAAATCGCGCTCCGGCAAGACGACGCAGCGCGAGCTGAAAACGGGCGCCACGGCGTATACGCCGAGTTCGGTGCATTTTTGCACGATGGTTTCGAATTTACCCGCTTTGGGCAGGCATTGAAACAGCGTAACCCGGCATACGCTTTCCGCCGTTGAAGGGTGTGCCGTTTCCAGCATGCAAAGCACCTCGTCCGCGGAAACGGCGGTAATGTGCGCGTCGTATTCCATGCCCGTCCCGTCGCAGAGAGAAAGCCTGTCTCCGGTGTGCATGCGGAGAACGCGCTGAATGTGTTTTGCATCGCTGCCCGTGATGGCCGCAGCGCCGTTTTGAATCGTATCACAGAAGAATCGCCGCATACAGCTTCCTTATCTATTACCGAGCATGCAGAAGCATGGCGACCCATCCTTCGCTTCGGAGAATCTGTGTGGGAATAAACCCCTCTTTTCGAACGGCGGTTTCAACGTCTTTTTCACGGTCGTCGATAATGCCGGAAACGATAAAGGGAGCGCCGGGTTTGCAGCATCGCTTCGCAAACGGTGCAAGCGCGATAATCACGTCGGCGACGATGTTTGCCGCAACGACGTCGTATTGCCGCAGGATGCCCTTGCGCAGCGGTTCGTTGGTCAGAACGTCGCCGATCAACACCCGGTAGCGGGTTTCGTCCACTCCGTTCATATCTGCGTTTTCCAGCGCTACATGCTCGGCTACGGGGTCGATATCGACCGCCACGGCGCTTCTTGCGCCGAGCAGCACCGACGCGACGGAGAGAATCCCGCTGCCGCAGCCGAGATCGAGCATTTCGTCCCCGTTTTTTACGGTTTGCTCGAGCAGCTCGAGGCACATCCGCGTGGTGTGATGTTCCCCCGTACCGAACGCAACGCCGGGGTCGAGCCGCAGCGTCACGCGGCCCCGCGGAGCGGGATTGTCGATCCAGCAAGGGGTAACGTATAATCGTTCCCCGATGGAGAGCGGCCGATAATACTGTTTCCAGTTATTTTTCCAGTCTTCGTCGTCCACGCGGGCGACGATCACCGCCAGAGAGCCTACGTCCGCACTGTTCGAAAAAGAGCGAAGACGCTCGATGGCGCGGTTTACGTTTGCTACGACCGTTTTGCTTTCCGGCACGTCCGCGACATAGGCTTTTACGCAGGGATTGTCCACGCCGACCGTTGCCGGATCGGCAAAATCCCAATAAACGGCGCGCTCGTTCAGAAACGCCATCGCGCGTTCGTGACTTTCTTCAATGCTGACCTGATCCAGCCCCGCGCCCGAAAGCGCGGCGCAAACGTCGTCCAGTCCGTTATCCGTCGTATATACACTGATTTCCAACCATTTCATACGCAACAGTATACCACCTGCGGCGCTGACGGCACAATCCCGCGCGGGGGAGAATCGGAGGTTGACATCGCCGTGAAGCTGTGCTTAACTCGAAGCGATGCATCGGTTCAATCCGCCTGACAAAGCGCAAGGGGAGAAAAGGCCGTCAAAAACGGCTCTTTTCGCAGAGAGCGGCGTAAAAACGCCGCTGTTTCACGTACGCAGACTTGCTCTTTGTGCGGCGGGCCTGGCGGCGGGCCTTTTGCTGGGCGCTGGGTTTTCATTGACGTATGCGCTGCTTGCGGCGGGGGTGCTCCTGCTCGCCGCACTCGGTTCGAAGCTGGCAAAGCGCGCTGCCTGGACGGCGCTTTTGATCGGAATGGCGGTTGGATTTCTCCGGACAGGGCTGGCGCAGCCGGGAATGGTCCCCGCGGGGTACGGCGAGGTGACCGGAACGATCTGTGAAACGCCGGAGCCCGCGGACGGGGACACATACCGCGTGCTCCTGAAAAACGCCGCGCTGGAAGGCGTACCGATCCCGGGCAGATTGAAGCTCTTTGCGGCATTTACGGGGGAACCCGCGTACGGGCAGACGGTTACCGCCTATGCGTGTGTGCAGGGTTCGGACGGAACGTATCGCGCAAACGACCGATACCGCGGGGTGTTTGCAGTTGCCTTTGCTAAAGGCGCGGCGCAGGCCGGCGGCGTCGCGGCGCAGGACTTGTACGGGCTGCTGCTGCGGGTGCGCGAGGCGCTCGGCAAGCGCATCGATGAACTGTTTTCGGACGGCGCGGCCGCGGCAAAAGGTATGCTTCTGGGCGACAAGAGCGATTTGGACGAGGAAACGCTTACGGCGTTTCGGGACACGGGCACGGCGCATCTGCTTGCGGTATCGGGACTGCACGTATCCGTTCTGGCGGGGGCGTTCGCGCTTTTGTTTCGCCGGAACGCTTGGGTGCGGTTTTTTGCGGTAGCGGTTTTTTTGGCGCTGTACGCTGCGCTGACCGCGTTTTCGCCGTCGGTCGTACGCGCGGGGGTGATGATTCTCTTTGCGTTGCTTGCGTTTCCGCTTCGGCGGAGGCTTGACCCGGTCAGTTCGCTTTCCGCCGCGTTCATCCTGATCCTTCTTTATAACCCCTACGCGCTCTGGTATGCGGGATTCCAGCTATCGTTCTGCGCGGTATACGGGTTGATCCTGCTTGCGCCGCTGCTGCAAAAGCCGCTTTCACGCCTTGGTTCGGCCGCTTCCGGGCTGCTTGCCGCGAGTGCCGCGGTCGTGGCCGCAACGCTTCCGGCAAGCGCTCTTTTTTTCGGGGAAGTACAACTGCTCTCTCTTGCAACAAATATATTTGTGCTCCCGATTATGCCGGTGTTTCTCGTACCGGCGTTTCTGGGAACGGCATTGTCGTTCGTTTGGTTTTCCTTTGGAAACGCGGTCTGTTTCGTCGCGCGATTTGTGCTGGACGTCATACTTGCCGTCACGTCCTGCGGAGGAAGTCTGGCTGTTTTGGTAAGCCCGCCGGGGGCTGCGGCATATCTGTTCTATCTGCTGGCGATTTTGTTTGCGTCGCGGCTTTGCCTGCGCGAAGCGCAGACGCGTATGCGTTATGCGTTGCTGGCGGCGTCGCTGGCGGCGGTCTTCTGGTCGGTTGGTGCCTGAATAAAACCAACGGTTTTTAAGGATATGTTGTTTTCAACAGATGCTTTATAAGTTTTCACCCGGATTCTCCACGTTATCCACAGGGTTATCCCCATAATGTGGATAACCCTGTGGAATAAAACACGAACGGAACGATCAATCAAAACAAGAAGCATCTTTTAAAGAACAAATGTTTGCAAGATGCAGGATCAATGATATAATACGGCATATGGATGGAATGACGTTTTTAAAAAATCTCGCAAATGGCGTTCCGCTCGGCGGCGCGTATTATTTCTGCGGCGAAGATGCGTATAGCCTCGATAAGGGGATTCGCGCCGTCGTCGGCCTGACAAACCCCGATTTGAGGGATATGAATGTACAATATCTCAAAAACCCCGTTCCGGCGGACGTGATGAACGCCGCCGAAACGCTGCCGTTTTTCGACGAAAAGCGCGTGGTGATTGTTCTGGAGTTTGACGCGGACGCTGCAAACGCGATGAAAGAATACGCGCTGAAAGCGCCCGAAACGACGGCGCTGGTGTTCGTCCGGGACGGCAAAGCGCCGGTTGGCAACCCGCTGTATAAAGCGCTCGACAAAGACGGTCGGGCGGTTTCGTTCGACCCGCTTACCACGCTGCAGGCGGAGGCGTTTCTGCAGAAGCGCAGCAGAGAAAACGGAATTCCGCTCGAGCGGGACGCGGGGCGGCTGCTCGTGCAGTATCTCGGCACGGACCTCGGCGCGCTGGAGAACACACTGCTTCAGCTTGGCGCTTACGTAGGGTTCGGCACCCGCGTGACAAGGCGGGCGGTGGAAACCTGCGTGAAGCCGTCTTCCGAATACAAGGTTTTTGCGATTATGGATAAGCTTTGGGCGGGTAACAAACGGGAAGGCATAGCCGAATTAGCCGGGCTGGTGAACGATCCGTCGGAAAGCGCGCTGGGGTTGGCAACGCTGTTTGAGCGGAATCTGCGCGTTGTGGTAAATGCGAAGCAGCTGCTTCTCGGAGGCAACACCGAGGCGCAGATTGTGAGCCTGCTCGGCGTTGCGCCGTTCATTGCGAAAAAAGCGGTGCGCAACGCGAAAAGACGTTCGCTTGAACGGCTGACCTGCGCGATGGAACAATTTGCGACCATCGAATGGCGGCAAAAGCAGGGCGAAGCGAAAGCCGAGGAAGCGCTGGTTCTAGCCTGCGCCGAGAACTTTTAAAAAATACAGTACAGAGGAGTTTGCCCGATATGATCAAACACATTGTTTTTACCAAGTTTAAAAACCCGAGGGAACAGGCCCCGGTCGCCGGCGAGATGCTGCGGGCGCTCAAAGACAAAATCCCGCAGATCGTTTCCATCGAGACCGGGACGGACGTGCTCCACAGCGAACGCAGCTACGACATGGCGCTGATCGTTACGTTCCAAACGCTCGACGATCTGAAGATATATGACAGCCATCCTGCACACGAGGCGGTGCGGGCGTATATAAAAGCGCACCGAACCGCCAGCGCGAGCGTAGATTTTACGTTTTAGCAGACGAACACAGAAAGGAGAACCCGGCGTGATTAAGTATATCGTATTGTTCAAGTTTCGTGATCCGGAGGACTGCCTGCCGAAGGTGATAGAGACGTTGCACGGCATGGAGGGGGCGATACCGGAAATCCTCTCGATGGAGACCGGCGCGGACGTCTGGCGCAATGGCGCGCGCAGCTACGATCTTGCGCTGACGTGCACGTTTGAAAATATGGAAGCCGTCGAAGTTTACGACCGGCATCCCCTGCATCAAAAAGCGCGCGAAATCATCTATCCGCACCGCGTGGACGGCAAGACCGTCGTATACGAAATGCCGAATGAAAAATGAACGAATTTAAAGTCGTATCCGAATATCAGCCGGCCGGCGACCAGCCGCAGGCGATCGACCGCCTTGCGGAGGGCGTTCAGCGCGGCGATAAGGCGCAGGTGCTGCTGGGTGTTACCGGCAGCGGCAAGACTTATACGATGGCGAAGGTGATCGAGCGCGTGCAGAAGCCCACGCTGGTTATTGCGCACAACAAAACGCTCGCGGCACAGCTCTGCGCGGAGTTCCGGGAGTTTTTTCCGGACAGCGCGGTGGAGTTCTTTGTAAGCTATTACGATTACTATCAGCCGGAAGCCTATATTCCGGCTTCGGACACCTACATCGAAAAAACCGTAGATATCAACGACGAAATAGACCGCCTGCGTTACAGCGCGACCAGCGCGCTTAACGAGCGGCGGGACGTGATTATCGTTTCCTCCGTTTCGTGTATCTACGCGCTGGGTGATCCGGAAGAATACATGCGTATGTCCGTTTCGCTCAGGAAAGGCATGGAGATTGCGCGTGAAACCGTCATGCAAAAGCTCGTCGATATTCAGTTCCAGCGCAACGATATCGATTTTTCACGCGGGACGTTCCGCGTGCGTGGGGACGTTCTGGATATCTATCCTGTTTCCAGCGCGGGGACGGTGGTGCGCGTGGAGTTCTTCGGCGACGAAGTAGAGCGCATTATGGACGTTAACGCGCTGACCGGCGAACTGCTGGGCGAGCGGTCGCACGTGGCGGTGTTCCCTGCGTCGCACTACGCAACAAGCCGCGAAAAACTGGACGGCGCGATCGACCGTATCTGGGAGGACGCGCTCAAACGCCGGGACGAGTTTAAGGCGATGGACCGCCTCATAGAAGCGCAGCGCATCGAACAGCGCACGCAGTACGACATCGAAATGATGCGTGAGATTGGCTACTGCAGCGGCATTGAAAATTATTCGCGTTATTTTGACGGCAGAAAACCCGGCCAGCCGCCGTTTACGCTGATCGATTATTTCCCAAAGGATTTCCTTCTGTTTGTGGACGAAAGCCACGTGACCGTCCCGCAGATCGGCGCGATGTACCGCGGCGACCTCGCACGCAAGAACGCGCTGGTGGACTATGGCTTCCGCATTCCGTCCGCGTACGACAATCGTCCGCTCAAGTTTCCTGAATTTGAGGGACGTATCCCGCAGATGATCTGTGTTTCCGCAACCCCCGCAAAATATGAGATGGGAAGAGCGACACAGGTTGTGGAGCAAATCATCCGTCCGACGGGGCTAATCGACCCGGAAGTGGAGGTTCGACCTGTAAAAGGACAAATTGACGATCTCCTGGGGGAGGTACGCCTTCAGGCGCAGAAAGGATATCGGACATTGGTGACGACGCTGACCAAGCGCATGGCGGAGGATTTGACGGAGTACCTCGACGGCATGGGCGTGCGGGTTCGCTATATGCACGCGGATATCGATACGATGGAGCGCATGGAAATCGTACGTGATCTGCGGCTTGGCGATTTTGACGTTCTTGTGGGGATTAACCTCTTGAGAGAAGGCCTGGATTTGCCGGAAGTGGGGCTTGTCGCGATTCTGGATGCTGATAAAGAAGGGTTTTTGCGCTCATCGACGAGCCTGGTGCAGACCATAGGCCGCGCGGCGCGGAACGTGGAGGGCAAAGTCGTTCTCTATGCGGATACGATTACGCCGTCGATGCGCTACGCCATGGATGAAACAAGCCGCCGCCGCCGCATCCAGACCGCCTTTAACGAGGAACACGATATTACGCCGCAAAGCATAAAAAAGGCCGTGCGCAGCACGCTTTTGATTACAACGAAGATCGATGGCGAAGCAGAGCAATATTCTGCGGAAGAGAAGGCTGCGCGCGTCAAATTGCTGACCGATGAGATGCGTGCCGCCGCGCGGGAGCTGGAGTTTGAGCACGCGGCGAAGCTGCGCGACGAGATCAAGAAGCTTTCCGGCGAGGAAGCGCTCGAACGCGCCGCAAAACCCAAACCGGGGACCATCGGTGCGAAACGGCGCAATCGGGGCAGGTCGAGAAAATAGGCTTCTTTTCTTGGAAGAAAAGAAGCAAGAGAATTTACATTTCAGCTTGTCGGAAAACCCATAGGCTTGTTAAGAGCCACGGCTTCTTCTTTTGAACGAGAGGAAACAAGAAAGACTTCCTGCTTTTTAATGCGCTTTTTGTGTGAAAGCGCATCTTTTTATTTTGGGACGTTCGCCGTTCTGGTGCGGAGAAAGTTATCCTTCCGGAGACGGCGAAGGGTCCGGCGTGCTTTCTGCAGTCGGCGTTTCTTCCGGCGGGGGTGTTTCTTCGGCGGGCGCCGCAGCGGCGAACGAGGCAAGCGCCGGTTCGTTCGGGTCTTCGATGTAATCGAAAATCTTTCTCAGCCCGATGTCCGAGTACATATGACGGTTGACGTCGAATTCAGCGAGCGTGAAGTGCATTGCGTCGCAGGTGGACTCGTAGTAGTAGCCCCACTGGAATCCCGCGCGGAAAAACGCAAGTTCGTAAAGCAGATAATTTACGATGGATTTCGGTACGCGCGCAAACCGCGCCGAATAGCCGCCGTCGTAGGTAAAATCGTAATACTGCAGTCCGTCTTCCGTCGTTTTTATGCCGTTGTAAACGAGATGCCCGCGTACGTCGTCGCCGATGACCGCATGGTTCTTTTCGGCGTTTTTGTTCGGATAGAGATCGTCGTTTACGTCTATCGCGGTACCGAGCGTATGGTGGCTGAGGTATTGCAGATTGGACTGAAAGCGCGGGACATAGGTCGTTTTTTTTGAGATCAGTTTTTTCAGCAGCGTGACGCGCCCCGTTGTCTGGTTCCCGTTTTTTGGATTCACGATCGTAACGGAAATATAGGTGTTCTCCAGATAATAATTTGCCAATTCAAAATACGGCAGCGCGTCGGCATGCACGCGCCCGAGACTGGATTCGACCAGATAGGTTTCGCGCCAATCGGGGTCGGTGGAGATACTGCGCGACTCGCGCAGCCAGTAGCGAAACAGGAACTTATCGGTGTCCCCGCCGAAAAAGGCCGAAACCTCGTCATAGTTGTCGTCGAATTTATTTTGCGTGAGCATGAATTTCTTATTGTCGACAATTGTAAAATCGGCGGTATAGAGGATTGTGCCGTCCGGCAAATCCTGCGACGCAGCGGTGATGCTAAAGCGGTATTTCCCCGGACGGAGGCGGCTGACGTCAAAAAGCGTATCGAGACCGGAACGCTTGCTATGATCGGTTTTTCTGTCCAGGGAATATCCATAAATGCCAGCGCTGGAATCAAATGTAACGGACGCGGTTACACCTTTTTCCCCCTCAAGCGATTCTACGTCGGCGGTAACGCTTAAAAGAGGGCTGCCGGTGTAAACCGAGCCGCGGATATTATACCCGTCTTTGTACTGAAGTTCGTCGTCTTCCTGTATTAGCGGCATTTCCGGGTCCGGCTGAAACTGAATTCCCGCCCGGCCTGCCGGGAGAGTCCCGCCGCCCGTTGCGCAGGCGAGCATGGCGCGCACGCCCTTCCGCATCCGGTATAAGCTGGATGCGTCGCTTTGCGCCGTGTCCCAGTAGCTGAGTGCGGCGGAATCCTCGCCCGCGCGCAGCAGTTTGGCGGCGTTGGCGGCGGAAGGCGTTTTCAGCAGATCGTCGTTCGATTCGCCATCGGCGAGACTGAAAGCGGGAAGTGCGCATACGGCGAAAGCAAGCGCAAAGAAAGCGGCGGCCGGCCGCGTCATGCGCAGGAAAAAAAGTTTATAATGCCGTTTACAATCCATAATAAAATATCTTACACGAAATGCGGGAAAAAGAAAAGCGTGTTGTTGTCCGGAAGGACCCGGCAAACGAGCGCAATCAGTCGATAGCCGCAATGCGCAAGGCGTTGGAATACAGGCCCTGCAGCTCCTCGCGGAAACCGGCGACCAGCGTGCCGCGGTAAACGTCCGTAACCGTGGTGGAGTGAATGACGCGCAGATCGCCTAAATAAATCATAACGTGTGAAATGCGCGGCTGGGTTTCTCCCAGCAGAAACACCAGATCGCCGCGTTCGAGCAGCGGGATGTCTTCCTGTTCGCCGGAGGATTTGCTCACGAGCTGCATTTCGAGGGTCAATTCGCCCATATAGAGCGTCTCAAGATGGCAAAGGCCGGAAGCGGTGGTTTCGCGGAATTGTTTCACGCGGCTGCGGAGTTGCGTTACGCCTGCGCGCCGCAGGGCCCAGCCGATCAGACCGGAACAATCGAAACTGTCTTCCCCCATGCGGCAGAAGTTATTGTAGGGCGTGCCGAGACGGTCGTATGCCGAAGCGATCATCGTTTCGATAAGGTGCGCCTTCACGTCCGTTACTTCTGTATGGATACGTCTTGCGGAATCGAAATACTGCCAGATAGCGGCGTTCGTCAGATTTTCAAGGACCTCGGCCGTGCCGTTTCTAACCCAGAGCATGCGCCCGTCTCCAAGGTAGAGTCCGCAGGCGGTGATATAGCCGGAATCGCGCCCGCGAAAGACGATCTCATATTTTTCAACGACGGCCGTATCGCCGGCTCCGTATTCCGAGAAAAACAGAATATCGCCCCGCTCGAGACGGGCGTCTGCGGGCACATAATCCCATTGCGTGGGATTCCCCTCGTAATACACCAGATTGCCCGCGCTGTTCCAGAGCTTGAAGAGCAGCGAGTTATACACGTCTTCACGGTACTCGTGCGGATAGATCTCCCGGTTCTGAAAATCCTTTTGATAAAATTCATAGTATCCCGGCAGAAAAAACATTCCCTGCCGCGTCAATGCGTCCACAAGCAGCTCTTCCGTGGAGGACGCCTGCGCCTGATTCAGCGCGTAATCGATGAAGTCTTCCATATCGAACGCTTCCGCACCGGCGGGGACGACGCCTGCGGCAAGGTACTCTTCCAGCTCCTCCGTGGTGATGCTTTTGAGCTGGCCGGGCAGAACATAACCGAAATTCCCGTCCTGCGTGCGGACATAGTAGTAGTCGCGGTAATCGCCGAGGATACGTACGGCATGGTAGCTTTCCTGCGACAGGACGTCGCTTTCTTCGTCCGGCGACTTCATCAGAGAACAGCCGGGACATTGCATCATGGCATAGCCGGACACGCCGTTTGCTGCAAGGCGGCTGTCCCTGGTATCGGAGGCGAGCACATACCCTGTATCCTCGGAAAATGCGGATTGCACCTGATAGAACAGTTTGTCGTTTTCGGAAGGAACTTCGGAAAGGACGATCAGCTCGCTGCGGGAGCGGTCCGTTACACGATTCAACAGCGTAATGGAATCGGCGCTTTTATTGGGCGCGTCATATAGTTCGATCCCGCTGGAAAAAGCTACGAGACGAATTTCCTGCTGATCCATGAGCAGATTGTCCCGTACGCGCTGGCCGTAATAGTCCTTCGGAGCAGGGGTGGGCGTTGGTTCCGGCGTCGGGACAGGCGTTGGTTCCGGCGTATTGGCGATGAGATATATTTCAGCGGTGGCGGATAAAACGGGCGTCGCTTCGGCGGGTTGGTCCTTTGGAGCGCCGGTGCCGGAACACCCGGCAAGCAGCAGCACCGGAAGGCAAATATAAAGCAAGCAGATTCGTTTCATTTTCTCTCCCGTTGCAGCGCCGAAGGCGGCGCGCCTTCATAATCGTTGCTATTATACACGAACTATGCCGGAAAGAAAAGCTGAGGACGGCGTGCGAGGGTGCCTTCACGCAGTTGTTACATCGGAGAGCGCAAGTTGTTACATAAAAAAGAGGGTATGTAGCAAATAGAATTTACCGGAGCGACGGGCGCTTTTGCATGCCGGCGGCATGAATTCGATATAGGCAGGGATGAGGGCCGCTGCTGATGCAGACACAAATAACAATATGCGGTATGAAAAGGCGAGTCCAATCAATAAATATGGGGTTATCCCAATATGCGTCGATATACGGCAGAGAGGAGGAGAAGACGCAATATGTTACTATTTACTAGGAAGTGTTTCTAAAATCACAAAAGCGCATTACCGCCGCCTCGACCTGCATATTTTCGTTGAAAAGCCGCGTCACAGCACCACCGCGCCTGTGCTTTTCGTCTCAATCTGCAAGCCAATCCAGCAGAACTGCATCTTTCAGACTTTTGAAACACACCCTAGGAAGTGTTTCTAAAATCACAAAAGCGCATTACCGCCGCCTCGACCTGCATATTTTCGTTGAAAAGCCGCGGCACAGCACCACCGCGCCTGTGTTTTTCGTCTCAATCTGCAAGCCGATCCAGCAAAACTGCATCTTTCAGACGTTAGAAACACACCCTAGAAGCGGCAGCCAGGGCGCGAACGCGCCGAATCCGGTGCAGAACAGAGGCATAAGCGAAATTCTTGTCCATGAGCAACCGAGTTTTGCCCTCAATTAAGTCCGGGTGCGAGCATCTGCGCATGTAAAAGCCCCGGATTACGCCGGGAAGCAAAACGGCGGCGTGACGCTCCATTTCCATGGGAACTTTCCATCGATTGTGCAAGTGGAGAAACAGACCTCCTAAACGATGGATATTATGGCGTTTGCGGAGATACAGAGGCCTTTTCCCTCATCATTCATGCCCTCGGTGGTGGTTGCCTTAACGGACACCGCATCCGGGGGAACGCAGAGCGCCGCTGCAAGATTCCGTGTCATTTGCTCCACATACGGCGCGAGTCTCGGCCGCTCGGCAATCACGGTCGCGTCTGCATGCCCTACACGAAAACCCGCCTGCTGCACACGGCGCACGGCGTCCTTGAGCAGAAGCATGCTGTCGATGTTCTGATAGGCCGGGTCGGAATCCGGGTAAAGCCGGCCGATATCGCCCAACGACGCTGCGCCGAGCAGCGCGTCTGCCAGCGCGTGCACGAGCACGTCTGCGTCGGAGTGCCCAAGCAGGCCCTTTTCAAACGGAATTTTTACCCCGCCGAGAACGAGGGGACGTCCGCCGGCAAGACGGTGCGTGTCGAAACCCGTACCGAAATGCGCGTGTGCCGCCAGCGCTATCCGCCAATCCTCCGCCGAGGTGAGCTTGCGGTTTGTGTTTTCATCTCCGGCAAAAACAAAGCGCGGCGTAAAGCCCGCGGCGATATAGAGCGAGCAGTCGTCCGTCGCCCCGCTTAGGCCGCCTTCGTAGGCGCGTTTGATTTCGGAGAAGCGGAACGTCTGCGGCGTCTGCATGCGCACGAGTTTGTCGCGCTCGAGCGGAACTGGCGTTTCGCCGTCGAGCAGCATAATCGTGTCGGATGCTTTTGCCGCCAAAACGCCGCTGCCAAAACGCCGCGCGCTCTCGATGCTGCTGCGGACGGCCTGCGGCGATACCATACAGCGCGCCGCGTCGTGAATGGCGACGATTTCGGTTTCCGTTATGGAGTTCAGCGCGTTTTTTACCGATTCCGCACGTGTTTTACCGCCGAAAACGACAGATTTCGGCACGGGACAAGCCAGCGCCTCCGCATAGGCCCTGCTTGCGGGAGAAACGGCAAATACAACCGTGTCGATTCCGCCGAGTATGAGCGCGCTGAGGGAACGTTCGATTGCGGTTTTGCCGGCAATCGGCGTCAGGAGTTTGTCGAATCCCATGCGCGAGCTTGTGCCTGCGCAAAGCAGGATGCCGGTAACGTGCGTCATTTGCCGTCCGCTCCGCCAAGCACGGTATACATGCCCGCCGCGTCTTCCTTGCGGACGCTTTCCTTTACGCTCTCCACGCGGACGCAGAGATGCCGCCCGCCGAGCAGCAGATCGAGCGTGTCGCCTTCCTTGACTTCCGCGGAGGGTTTCGCGACCTTGCCGTTGACGCACACGCGCCCGGCGCCGGCGGCCTCGTTGGCCACGGAACGACGCTTGATGATACGGGAAACCTTCAGATATTTATCCAAACGCATTTTTGCAGACTTCCTTTCAAGTGGGACCTTTCCAGTAAAGGAAAGGCAAATTACACAAAACATGTTAATTTGTGAAACGGTTGTTTGTCAAGGTTGACACGGCGGCTTAAAAGATGTATCCTTTCTCCTGTCACGGGGGCGTCCGGCGTTTACCGTCCGGACTGAGAAGCACCCTTGGAACCTGTTGGGTCATGCCATCGAAGGAAAGTGATACATAGGGTAACTTCTTTTTGATGGTCGTCCGATGGGCGGCTATTTTTTGTTGGGAAAAGGAGAAGACAAATGGAATTCAAACTGTTTCACAAGCTTGCCTCGCTCGAGGGAATCGACCTGATCATGTTTATCGTTGCAGGGCTCGTCTTTTTGGGGCTGCTTGCAGCGGTGCTGATCTATCGCAAGAAGGCAAAGACGGACCCCGCGGCGGAGGCGCTTGCCGCACCCAAACAGCTGAGCCGGACACAGAAATTGGTTTACGGCGCGCTGAGCATTACGCTTGCGTTCATCCTGAGCTATTTCAAGCTGTTTTCGCTCCCGTTCGGCGGGACGATCACGCTGCTTTCGATGCTGCCGATTTTTGCTTATGCGGCATATTTCGGCCCGGCGTACGGCTTTACGGCGGCGTTCGCGTTTTCGCTGCTGCAGGTGGTGCAGGGCGCATATATTGTGCATCCCGTGCAGT
>CAYTHS010000042.1:0-2715 GCA_964437665.1 uncultured Oscillospiraceae bacterium | reverse complement strand
AGCTTCTTCCCGAAGAACCTGCCGCTCGGCGCTGCGGTCGCGGGGCTTGCGCGTATGCTGGCCTCCACGGTTTCCGGCGCGATCTTCTTTAAGGACGCGGGTTTTTCGTATGGGTTTGCCAACCCCTGGGTATATTCGCTGATCTACAACGGGCTGACCATCGGCGTGGACACCGTACTTTGTGTAATCGTCGCCGCACTGCCGCCGGTCCAGAAGCTCTTCGAACGTACGTTCCGTCAAAGCTGAATGTACCGGAGCAAGCAGAAAAGCGTGCCATGCGGCACGCTTGAGACCGTCAAAAAACTTGTTTTTTGACGGGGAACCACGTTTTGCCTCTCGTCCTTCGGACTCCCGGGCGGCAAAACGCACAAAGAAACCGCCCGTTCTGGGCGATCCGTTGCGCCGGATGAACCGGCACAGCCGGAATATACAGGTTAAGAGTTGCGACCTTTAACAATCCTAAGGACTTTTTTGACAGGCTAAAGCGTGCCATGCGGCACGCTTTTCTGCTTATTTCCATTTCACTACCGTTATCCTTGGGTTCAGACCGCCTGCCTCGGTGCGCGTTTCGCTCACGACGGTCAGCCGCGCCTCGCGCCGGAGACAATTGTGCAGCAGGCGGTGTTC
Organism: uncultured Oscillospiraceae bacterium; assembly: GCA_964437665.1. Taxonomy (GTDB): domain Bacteria; phylum Bacillota; class Clostridia; order Christensenellales; family CAG-138; genus UBA7703. The sequence goes on along the minus strand of CAYTHS010000042.1, from coordinate 2,088 downwards.
CATGGTGTACAGCGCGGCGGCGCCGCCTTCCGAAAGCAAGTACGGGAGCATGCGCACGAATCCGCGGTAAAGCGGTTCGTTGGATGCGTGCGTACCGACGCGGTTGCCGAACGGCATGTTGGTTAAAACAAGATCGAACGGCTCATGCGGCGTAAATTTCAGGATATCTTTGCGGATAAAGCGTGCGCTGCTTTTTGCCGCGCGTGCGTTGATGCGTGCGGATTCGAGCGCATGCTCGGAAATGTCCACGCCGATAAGAGCCGTGTTTTCGGCCGCATGCTCCAGCTCAAACAGCAGCGTTCCGCTGCCGCAAAAGGGATCGAGCGCGCGTACGCGCCCGGCCGAAACAAACGAAAGCGCATACCGCGCGAGGCAGGCCGCCGTTGCGGGATGGATAGACGCGGGCAGCGATTTTTTCCGGTAGGCAAAGCGCGTGTCCGGTACGCTGCAGGGGCGGATAAACACATCGCAGGCATTCCCGCGGCAGACGACGCGCAGTTCGTCGGCATAGCGCGACGGATTGTCCCCGCCGCCGAGCGCGTCGGAAACGGCGCGGATGAACGCCGCGCGGTCCCCGGCGTAGCCGCGCAGTTCCACGCGGTACGGGCGCTCGAGCAATTCAACTGCGGCGGAGGCGATCCGTTTTGCGTCTGCCGGAAGCGATTTTGCAACCGGAAGAAGGACCTCCGCGGCGCAGCGCGCGGTATAGAGCGGCTTTAGATTGTTTGTATGCAGCAGCGCACCGCCAGGACAAGGCGTAGCGGCCAATCCGTTCGCGGCAAGCTCCTTTTGCAATGTTTCTGCAAAGCCTTCCGGTGCGGTGAGCAGCACGTCTGCGGGACGGGACAGCTTTTCCCGGGGAGGAAGCGGCTTATCGCGCTCCAGTGCGGCGCGTGCTTTTTCAAGCGCACGCCGGATCTCAAGGATGTGCTTTTGTTCGGTTTCGTCCCTTGAGGCCGCCGCTTCATAATGTGCAAGCGCCGTTTCGGCGGAGCTGCCGCCGGCACTGCCGAGCGCAAGCAAAATCGACGGGACGACAAAGAGCGTTATTTCGGTTTGCAGCGCTTGTGAAAGCGCCGCCGCATCCGACGGGCGTCCCAGTGCGCCAAGCAGCCGCGCGGCGTTTTTTCGTGCTTTCGGGTCGGCGGACTGCAACGCGGCATAGACCGGCGAACGGTCGGCAAAAAGGCGGTCGATCGTTTCCCGTGCGGCTTGCTTTTTTGCATGCGCGGTCAGCGAGGAAAGCGCGCGGGCCGGCTCCTCGGCAACGGCCTGCGCCAGGCGGCGCAGCTCGGTTTCGGCTGAAGAAGAATTCTCAATCATGTTCTGCAGTGTTCTTGATGATTTCGAGGATGGCGGCCGTTCCGTCGGCGCGCGTATCCTCGCGCATAGCCGCGGCATAGCGTTCGCGGTTTCGGTAGACTTCATCGATGGCGGCAACCAGTGATTCAGACGTTGCGGTGTCCTGGTCGAGCATGCGCGCGTACCCCTTTTTCTGGAAATAAGAGGCGTTCAGAAGCTGGTCGCCGCGCGTGGACGCTTTGGAAAGAGGCACCAGGACGGAAGGCTTGTTGAGCGCAAGCAGTTCAAACACGGTGTTTGCGCCGGCGCGGGACAAAACGACGTCCGCCAGCGCGAACAGGTCCGGCAGTTCCCGGTCGATGTATTCATACTGCGTATAGCCGCATGAAACGCAGTTACAGTCTTCTTTGCCGCGCCCGCAGAGGTGAATTACGTCGTAGGTTTCATTGAGCTGTGGGAGCGCTTCGCGCAGAAGCTCGTTGAGCCGCTTTGCCCCCAGGCTGCCGCCCATCACCATCAAAACCGGTTTTTCCCCGGAATACCCGGTGAATTCCAGCGCTCTTTCGCGGCGGCCTTCATACAATGCCGGCCGTATCGGCGTCCCGGTAAACACGCCCCTATGGTGCGGAACACGGATAAGGGTGTCTTCAAACGACACGCAGACCCGGTCCGTAAACCAACTGGCGACGCGGTTGCTCAGCCCGGGCGAATAATCCGACTCGTGCGCAACGACGGGTACGCGGCCTGAACCAAGCACGACAGGCACGGAAACGAAGCCGCCTTTGC
>CAYTHS010000041.1:0-21649 GCA_964437665.1 uncultured Oscillospiraceae bacterium | reverse complement strand
AAAAACGACTTGGGTACTTAAGTCCTATGCAATGGCTAATCCGCTGGAATCAAGGTCTTCAAGAAGCTGTTGCTTAGCAAACTGTCTGATAATGTGTTGCATTCCCGAAAAACTGAATTGATATGCAGATATAAAAGAATGCGAACTTTTGCTTGTATTATTGCGCGGAATATTATATTCTTGAATTGTAATGATTACAAAAAAATGACGATACCCACTGCGTTTGGAAAGCAAGAGGCAATTTGAAGCTGCAATGAAGCATGAATACGATCATTTACTGGAAGAATTAAAGAAGCGCCGCCTTTCAATTTCGCAACCAAGACGGAAGGTGATAGAATTCCTGTGCCAAAAACGGAATCATCCTACTGCCGAGCAGATTTTCGCTGCGTTGCAGGGTGAAATGCCCGGTCTGTCGAGAACGACCGTCTATAATACGCTGCACCTGCTTGCGGATATCGGCCTCGTCCGAGTTGTCGGCATTGAAGAAAACGAGACGCGCTACGATGTTGTAATGAAAAGCCATGGACATTTTAAATGCGTAGAATGCGGTGAGATTTTTGATTTTTGTTATGACGTCGACGCAATCAACGCAGAGGAGTTGAAAGGTTTTGCAATTGTCGACAGGGGATTGTATTTCAAGGGTGTTTGCCCAAAATGCCAGCAAATGAAAGTTATGAAGCACCAATAAGAGGAAAGGAGATTCAATATGAGCGAAATGAAATGTCCGGTGACGGGGAGGACGGCAAGAGCGGCTTCCGGCGGCGGCACTTCCAACAAGGACTGGTGGCCGAATCAACTGAATCTTAGAATTCTGCATCAAAACTCCGACCTAAGCAATCCGATGGGTCCTGATTTCAACTACGCTGAAGAGTTTAAAAAACTCGACCTCGAGGCGGTGAAGAAAGATCTGTTCGCACTGATGACCGATTCTAAGGACTGGTGGCCGGCCGACTGGGGCCATTACGGTCCCCTCTTTATACGAATGGCATGGCACAGCGCGGGTACGTACCGCATGGGTGACGGGCGCGGCGGCGCGGGCAGTGGCACACAACGGCTTGCGCCGCTCAACAGCTGGCCGGACAACGTGAACCTTGACAAGGCGCGCAGGCTGCTTTGGCCGATCAAGCAGAAGTACGGGCGAAAAATATCCTGGGCCGATCTGATGATCCTTGCTGGCAACTGCGCCATAGAATCGATGGGGCTGAAGCCTTTTGGGTTCGGCGGAGGGCGCGAGGACGTATGGGAACCTGAGGAAGACGTCTACTGGGGTTCCGAAAAGGAATGGCTCGGCGACAAGCGCTATACGGGCGAAAGGGATCTGGAAAATCCGCTCGCCGCCGTGCAGATGGGGCTGATTTATGTGAATCCGGAGGGGCCCAACGGTAAACCCGATCCGGTTGCTTCCGGCTTCGACGTTCGCGAAACCTTCGCGCGCATGGCTATGGACGACGAAGAAACCGTCGCGCTTATTGCAGGCGGGCATACCTTTGGAAAATGCCACGGCGCGGGTCCCGCAACGCATGTCGGGCCGGAACCGGAGGCGGCGCCCATCGAGGAACAGGGCCTCGGTTGGAAGAGCAGCTTCAGAAGCGGTAAAGGCGGGGATACGATCGGCAGCGGGATCGAAGGCGCCTGGAAACCGGATCCGACGACATGGAACATGGGTTATCTAAAGGTATTGCTCAAATATGATTTTGAACTTGTCAAAAGCCCTGCGGGGGCGAACCAATGGCTTGCCAAAGACGTAGCCGAAGAGGATATGGTCGTCGATGCGCACGATCCGTCGAAGAAACGCCGTCCAATGATGACGACCGCCGACCTTTCGCTGAAATTTGATCCCGCTTATGCGCCGATCGCGAAACGTTATCTGGAAGACCCGAAAGCGTTTCGGAAAGCGTTCACCCGCGCATGGTTTAAGCTGACCCACCGCGATATGGGACCTCGCGCACGTTATCTCGGCCCCGACGTCCCCGCGGAGGACCTTATCTGGCAGGACCCGGTTCCGAAGGTCGATTATGCGCTGGTAGACGAAGCGGACATCGCCGTTTTGAAAGCTAAAATTCTTGCTTCCGGACTGTCCGTTCCCCAACTCGTTTCCGCGGCGTGGGCGTCGGCGTCCACTTTCCGCGGCTCCGACAAACGCGGCGGCGCAAACGGTGCGCGGCTTCGGCTTGCGCCGCAGAAAGACTGGGAAGTGAACGAACCGGGTTCGCTTTCCGCCGTCCTGAAAACGCTGGAAGAAATTCAGACGGAATTCAACGATATGCAAACCGGTGAAAAGAGGGTATCCCTTGCCGACCTGATCGTTCTCGGCGGTTGCGCGGGTCTGGAGCAGGCGGCGATAAAAGCCGGATTTGAGCTGCCCGTTCCTTTTTTGCCGGGACGCACGGACGCGTCGCAGGAGCAGACCGACGCGAGATCGTTTGCGGTCCTCGAACCGAAAGCGGATGGCTTCCGCAATTACAGTAAAGGGAAATATTCGGTGTCTGCGGAAGAAATGCTTGTCGACCGCGCACAGCTGCTGACTCTGACCGCCCCGGAAATGACGGTCCTTCTCGGCGGCATGCGCGTTCTCAACGTCAATTACGGACAGTCGCAGAACGGTGTTTTCACCAAACGGCCGGGAGCGCTCACGAACGACTTCTTTGTCAACCTGCTTGATATGGAGACGGTCTGGAAACCGGTTTCAGGCGAGGAGGGTGTGTTCGAAGGACGCGACCGTGCGACGGGGAAGCTGAAGTGGACCGCGACGCGCGTCGATCTTATTTTCGGTTCCAACTCTCAGCTCCGTGCGATTGCAGAGGTCTATGCCAGCGGCGATGCGCAGGAAAAATTCGTGCGGGATTTTGTGTCTGCTTGGAACAAGGTCATGAACGCCGATCGTTTCGATCTTGCATAACGAATCGTCTCGACGGCATTCCTGTAAGCCGTGTCGAAAAGATGAAATTGCACGGGAGGACGGCCGCGGCCGTCCTCCCGCCGCCAGCGTGTGAATTTGCTGCAAGAATTGTTTGTCTCAGGCGTTGTCGTCCGATTGTTTTGTTATAATAAGGAATATCATCCTGCATATAGATTGGGAGACGCTATGGCATTCAATTTAATTGATTTCGACGACTGGGAACGAAAAGAATACTATCTGCACTTTACCAAGAGCGTAAAGTGCACTTATTCGATCACTGTGGAACTGGACGTGACGAACCTTAACGGAAAGCACCTTTATCCCGCGATGCTCTGGCTGCTGACCTGTTCGGTGAATGATCGGAAGGAATTCAGGACGTCGGTATCGCCGGAAGGAGTGGGTATTTTTGAGGATATGCATCCCTGTTACACTGTTCTCAACAAAGAACGGAAGAATTTTTCGGTCATCTGGACGGAGTTCGACAGTGATTATGGAAAATTTCTGGCGAACTATCTGAACGATATTCAAAAATATGCTTCTTCTGGCGTGCTTAGTCCTAAATGCGGCAAGCCTGACAATACGTTTGATGTTTCGATGCTCCCCTGGGCGGCTTTCACTGGATTCAATTTGAATATTGACGCAAAAGGCGAATATTTGCTTCCTATTTTTACAATCGGACAAAAACATATACAAGGTGGCAAAACGCTGATACCGCTCGCGATACAGGTTCATCACGCCGTCTGCGACGGGTATCATATCGGTTTGTTTCTGGATTCGCTCCGGGAAAAATTGAGAGGTTTCGTTTTCTGAAGCATAAAAGAGCAACCCGCAGGACATGCGGATGTCCGGGCGGCGCAGGGAACGCCGCGCCGCCGTGCCGATACAGAGTGTTCAGTATTTTTTCGAATAATACCCTTTTAAGCCCAGTTTAGTCAGAAGTGTGAATAATAACGCGCAAAGCAGTGTGACAAACACAGTGAAGTCAAAAAATCCTGCGATGACGACGCCTGCGGCAAGACCTGCTATGACAATCGTCATTCCCGTGCCGCCGATCTTTGCCCTTATGTACCGGATTCTTTCGTCATTTTCATACACATACAGCGTGTTCAGTTTTTCATCGTTGCGCAGCGCGGCAATGTATTTGACAAAATAGTACACCATAACCGCTTCAAGCCCGGCGAAGAAACCGGCGTTGAAACCGGCGACGGCGTCCGGCACCGGTCCCTTGAGCATTTCCGGACGGCAGAAGAAAACTGTGACCGCCGCAATGACGGCGATACTGTATATGCCACCAAAGACAAGTCGCATTTTAAGAGAGTTTCTGAAGTGTTCCATTTAATATTCCTCCGTTTCTGAGAAATCAAAGACGTCTTCGATCGTCATGCCGAAAAACCTTGCAATTTTGTATGCGAGTACAAGCGAAGCCGTATATTTTTCGCATTCAAGCGACGTAATCGTTTGGCGGGTAACGCCCACTGCCAAAGCGAGTTCTTCCTGCGATAACTTGTTTTGCTTGCGAAGTTCCTGTATTTTTGTTTTCAAGTACGCACCTCCTGCATAGCATGCTTTGCAGGAAAAGTATAGCGCGCTTTGCATATCATGTCAAGCTGACTTTGCATATATTGAACGGGGATGTTTTACGGCTTCGTGTCGCCGTTCACAAATGACGGTCCTGCGTAAAATGTGAGCGGGAGCGGAAAAGCGATTATGGCGGATTTCATGTCGTTATGATAAAATTAAATCGTTGAAAAATAAAAGCCATTTTCAACCGGCGCCAGCGGCAGGGTTTTCCTATGCGTCTGCAGGGAAACGATCCTGTGCGGCAGGGGGGGCTGTTACAGACCAAACAGGACGGTAATAGAAAGGAGCCGATATGAAAACGACATTCAGAAAAACGCTTTGCCTTCTGGTGGCACTTTTACTGGCGGCGCTCGCCGCAAGCTGTAGTTTCACAACTGCGAAAGTCACCGAAGCAATTTTGACCGATACCATCGACGCCGACGGCATGCCCGGCGATCCCGTGGACGCGTTCCCATGCGACGCGACGGCGGTCTACGCTTCCGCAAAACTATTAAATGCACCTGACAATACGCAGGTTCGTGTATTGTGGACATATCTGACGGACGGTTCGATCGTTGATGAAGTCACAATAGACAGCGGTGAGATCGAAAACCGGTATATTTACTCCTATCTTGAACCGCAGGCAATCATGCCCCAGGGAGACTATCAAGTCGAATTCTTCGTGGACGACAGAAGCGAGCCGGATGCATCGGCGGCGTTTCACGTAACGTCTTCATCGGCGAGCGTCAAAGAAGCGTTTGTAACACGCAGCGTAAGTGAAGACGGCGATCCGGGCGATCCGGTCGAATCGTTCGCAGTAGACGCGAAGACGTTGTATGCGTCCGCAGTGCTGGAAGGCGCTACGCAAAACACCCAGGTACGCATTCTATGGACGTATATAACCGGCGGTCAGCAGATCGACGAGGTCACGATCGCTGGCGTCGATCCGGAGAACCCGAATTTCTATTCTACGTTAAGTCCGACTGCGACGCTTCCTGAGGGCGACTATCAGGTTGAGTTTTTCATTAACGGGGCCGAAACCGCTGCGTATGCAGTGCCGTTCACCGTGGCTGTGGCTGCGGCGATAGAACCTGCGGCCATAACAGACGCGCATATGACCTCTTATATGGAAGCTGGCGGCGTACCTGTGGACACGATCACGGTCGTTGAACCGACGGGGATTTGGTACGTTTCCGCCATACTTGACAACACGCATCCGGATACGATGGTGCACTTTGCGTGGTACGATACGAACGGCGATTTGATCGACACGTATACGTTCGATCCGGAGGGGCAGAGCGGTATCTATATCGGCGGTACACTGGAGATCAATACGTACGCCCCGGCGGGTATCTATCAGGTAGCGCTGTTTCTGGACGATGAAACAATGCCCGCTGCGCTGGTTGAGTTTGAGGTTAAGGAAATCCTGCAGGATGACCAGGATGCAGGCGAATACCTGTCTTATACGCAGCAGGAAGGCGGTTTTTCAATAGATTATCCATCGGACTGGACGCTTATCGAGCAAATCGACAGTTTAGCCGCGGGATTTTATCCACCCGGATATGACGTTAACGGCGCCAGCGACGACAATGCGCTGATGGTTGTTGCGCTCAAGGGCGGCGCCGTAGGTTACACGCTGGAGTCCGTACTGCAGGAATGGATTTCGGATACGGAAAACGAAGGCCTCGACGACTATGAGCATATCGACAGCACGATAGAAGAGGTCAGCGGCCGCAATATGGCGATGTATGCATATTCCTGGTCGTACAACGGCCGCGCACTCTATTCATTTGATTTTCTTGTGATCGAAGGCAGCGACCTGTTTGTAATTACGGTGACCTTCAGGGAACGTGACGTGAATGATCTGTACCCGCAGATGGAGCAAATGGTGCTCTCGTTTGATGTTATGTAACAAAAGTGAAATAACGCGAATCGATCCCATAGAGTGAGTCGCACGTTTCAATCTGACTGAGGGGATGGGGAAAGGCCGCGGGCCTGATCCCTGATAATCCGGCCGCATCGGTTTAGCCGTGCGGCCGGATTGGATTATAATGATAAATTTATGGCACGGCGCTGTGCCCCCGAATCGTGTATCATATATGTTTTGAGATACTGTTGATATGCTTACCGTACAGAAACCGTCTATGAGCGATAGACAATCGTCTTTGCGTTGTGATATGATCCTACGTAGCGACGAAAAAAGGAAACAGGGTTCATGACGGCAAAAGAAAAAGGCTCTATGGCGAAAAATTATTTTCTGGATGGGTATAACTGCGCGCAGTCCGTACTACTTGCATTTTGTGATGAGACGGGGTTTACGAAACGGCAGGCTGCGAAGCTGGCCTCCTCGTTCGGCGGCGGAATGGGACGTATGCGCGAAGTATGCGGCGCTGTGAGCAGCATGTTCATGATTATTGGGTTACTGAAGGGCTACGACAATCCCGCAGCGGACGAAGAAAAAAAAGCGGCGTACGAGCGCGTTCGAATGCTTGCCGACCGATTTAAAGAAGACAACGGATCGATTATCTGCAGGGATTTGCTTCAGGACGTTGCGGTAACGCCGGGCGGAGAGCCGGAGGCGCGCACGCAGGCATATTATCAGCGCAGGCCGTGCGCGTGCTACGTTGAAGATGCCGCGCGCATCGTTGCCGAACAAATGGGCATGTAAAGACGCGTTGCAGAGAAGGAAAGGCGGTTGACAAATGCCGATTTTTGCACAGGGAGTGACCAAAAACAAGCTGACATTGCTGTATTACATTCGTGTCAGCGAGTTGGATATCACGCGTGAACAACTCTACCGTGCGATGCTCGAAAACGATGTGATGAACTATTTTGATTTCGAAAGCTGTATGCACGAACTGGAGGAGGACGCGTTTGTCCTGGCCGTACCGCGGACGTTTGGACAGGGGTATCGCGTTTCCGTGCGCGGAACGGATATATTAGAGCAGTTTGTCGAGAGTCTTCCGGTTTCCGTGCGCGAAAAACTCGAACGATACGCAAAAAGCAAAAAAAAAGAAATGCTGCTGCAAACGCAGATTGTTTCCGAAATGGAACAGCTGCCCGGCGGCGGATATGTCGTTAAACTGCGCGCGCTGGAAAACGACGCGGCGGTAATGGAGCTGTCACTGCGTGTGGCGACAAGGGATATGGCGCAGCGCATGCGCGGAAATTGGGAAAAGCAGTCCGAATCGCTCTATCAGATCATACTTGAAAAATTATTGAAGAATGTTTGAGCGGCTGATTATGCCTTCCGGCGCCATTTTTAGTGCTTACGGACCGCGGCCCGTATCTTAGGCCGATGCAAACCGGCAAACGTCCGTTTCAGACGGTCGCCTTATGCTCTTAGCCGCCGGACTGCCAACGGAGGAGGTTGCAGAGAGGATAATCCGTAAAAAACAAAGCTTTTGATGCAACAAAGGTCTCCGACGCATTCCGGAGACCTTTTTGTATCGAATCTGTTTGCGATAGTATGTTATTTACCGTCCGCAGCGGAGCGCATGGATCATATCCGCGGGATTTGCGGCATGGAATACGGCGCTTCCGGCAACAAGGACCGTTGCGCCCGCGTCGATGCAGCGTTCAGCGGTTTCTGGGTTGATTCCGCCGTCGACCTCGATTTCGGTTTTCAGACCGCGTTCGTCGATCATCTGCTTCAGTTCGGCAATTTTGTTGACCGACTCAGGGATAAATTTCTGTCCGCCGAAGCCGGGGTTTACGGACATGACCAGTACAAGATCGCAGTAGGGAAGCACCTCTTTGACCATCATGGCGGGAGTGCCCGGGTTAAGAACAACGCCGGCTTTCACGCCGCTTTCGTGGAGGTGCTGCAGCGAGCGGTGCATATGCGGCTCGGCTTCCGCGTGGAACGTGATTACGTCCGCTCCCGCTTTGATAAACCAGTCGAAGAAGCGCGCTGGTTCGTTTACCATCAGGTGGACGTCGACGGGCAGTTTGGTCAGAGGGCGGATAGCCGCACACAGGGGTGGGCCAAACGAGAAGTTTGGGACAAAGTGACCGTCCATCACGTCAAAGTGAACCCAGTCTGCGGACCAGTCGGCCAGGTTTTTGATATCACGCCCGAGGTTCGCAAAATCGGCGGAAAGGATGGAAGGTGCAATTTTAATCATAACGGTGTTTTCTCCTTTGTTCGTTTTCCAAACAGATTTCACTGTAGCGCTCATAACGCGAGCGTGTAAGCTCACCGGAATCGAGGAGAGCCTTTACAGCGCAGCCCGGCTCGGAAAGATGCCGGCAACCGGCAAAGCGGCAGCGGTCATAGGCGCTGCCGAACTCCGGCCAGCACTGGTTAAGCGTTTCCTGCGTATACTCTTTGAGATCCAGCAGTGAAAAGCCGGGGGTGTCGAGTACAGCCCCGCCGAGCAGCGGCCAAAGCTCCGCACGGCGGGTCGTGTGCCTGCCGCGGTCGGTCTTTTTCGCCAGTCCGCCCGTTTCGAGCGAGAGTTGCGGAAACAGCGCGTTGAGCAGGGAGCTTTTTCCGACGGCGGATTGCCCGGCGAAGCAGGATATACGGCCGGAAAGCTCGTTCTTCAGCCCGGCTAAACCCTCGCCTGTTTTCGTTGAGGTCATCAGTGTGCGAAAAGAAGCGTAGTCGCTTTGAAATGCGGAAATGATGCTGTCGTCGCCGATATCGATTTTGTTGAGCAGAAGCAGCGGCTCGACGCCGAACGTATGGGTTTGCAGCAGAAGTTTGTCCACAAGCATCCAGTCTGGCTTGGGTACACACGCGGAAACAACGATGATCAGTTGATCGATATTCGCGACGCTTGGACGCGCAAGCAGATTTTTACGCGGCAAAATCTCTGCGACCGAAGCATAGCCGGACTGGGGTGTGGAAATCTCCACGAGATCGCCCACCGTTGGAACGATCTTCCTGCTGCGGAACTTACCGCGCGCCTTGCAGGTGACGGTCTCGCCGGAATCGAGCAGGACGTAATAGAACCCGCCGATCCCCTTAAAAATGCGGCCGCGGCGGTTCATTCGCAGGCCCCTTTGTTTTGTTTTGCAGGCGTTTGACGCACGTTACCGCTCCTTTGCCGTAAAGGTGAAGTCCTGACGTTTGATTTCCTTGCTCTCCCGCAGGAGAATCACTTCGCGCACACCCTCGATATCGGAATACGCGGTAAAGGAAACGGGTATCTTTTCGCCGATTTCTAGCGTATCTTCAAACAGGATGCGGTAATAGGCGTATCCGCTGTAGATTTCCTGTACAACTGCGAATATCCGGGTGTCGCTGTTGGTGATATCGACGTTAAAAGCGATGTCAGCTTCGTACTCGTAGGCCGGCAGGCCGGAAACGGTCAGCGTGACCACCGTCTCCGGAAGCACCTGCGTTCCGGGCAGAGGGTCCTGCAAATACACGGTGCCGTTTTCAACGATATCGGATACGGCATAGCGTACGAAGACATTGCTAAACGAATCGAGACGAAGCCGGTCGAGAATCAGATTAAGCGGTTCGTCCATAGCGTAGGGCATTTCAAATGTTGTCTCGGAGGACGCGCTGATGACGATATCGATCGATTGCCCGCCGGTGGCTTCAGTTCCGGCGACCAGCGACTGTTCGCAAACATAACCAATGGCGATTTCCGAAATACGGTAACTTACCGAGCCGAGTGTCAGTCCGCTTTCCTTAAGTGCGCGCGTCGCTTCGTCCGGCGTGAGTCCGACCAGATTCGGGACGACCGGCGCGGCTGGACCAAGACTGACGATGCAGTAAATGGTCGTGCCGCGGCGCGACTTGACGCCCGCTTCCGGCGACTGCAGGATGACACTGCCGCTTGCGACGGTTTCATTGTTTTCATATTCCTGAACTTCAAATGAAAACCCGAAATTCTCCGCTTTTTTACGCGCCTCCTCTATTGGACGGTCGATCAGCGTCGGTACCAACTCAAACGATTCGTCGCTGCTTTGATAAGTGCTGCGCAGAATGATGAAGATTCCGATGAGCACCACGACCAGCGCCGCGACCGTCAGCCCGATATGGAGCGCGCCGCGGGGAGCCCGTCTTTTTTTTATCGGAGGCACGGGGGCTTTTGCAATGGCGGAATACCGAGCGAATTCGCCGTTCGGATCCTTGAGCGAGCGGCGGAGATGCACGCTCATCTCGTTTGCTGTCTGATAGCGGCGGCTGATATCTTTATTCAGTGCACGAAGCACAACGTCGTTGAGTGCAGGCGGAATCTTGGTGTTGCACTGTATGGGCGGTGCGGGGATGTCGCTGATATGCTTCAGTGCAATGGCAACGGATGTTTCACCATCGAACGGCACGCGTCCGGTGAGCATTTCGTAGAGCATAACGCCCGTGGAATACAGGTCGCTGCCTTCCGTGACAGGCACGCCCTTTGCCTGTTCAGGCGAGAGATAATGCACCGAGCCAAGCACAGTGGACCCCGCAAAGGTAACGGTGCTTGCGGAAACTTCACGCGCGATGCCGAAGTCCATCAGCTTGACCTTGCCGTTGTGCATGACGATTACGTTCTGCGGTTTGACGTCGCGGTGGATGATACCCGCGGAATGCGCGGCGCTGAGTGCGTCAAGCACCTGCACCGTGAGCGCGACGGCGATGCGCGGCGGCATCGGCCCGTTTTTATCGAGAATTTCTTTGAGCGTTTGGCCTTCGATATATTCCAGTACGATATATGGCAGGCCTTCGGTCTCGCCGACGTCGTATGCACGTACGATGTTATCGTGCGAAAGATGCAGCACGGCACGCGCTTCGCGCTCGAAGCGGCGCAGGAATTCCGAATCGTTTTTATATTCGTCTTTGAGGACTTTGACTGCGTACGTCTTACGGTTGGACAGACTCACGACGCGGTAAACCCGTGCCATTCCGCCGGAACCGATCAGTTCGACGACGCGGTAGCGATGGCCTATGATGGTGCCTGGCGCGATCATGCGTCGTCCTCCTTTTCACAGCGCACGAGCACGACGGTCACGTTGTCTGTTCCGCCGTTATCCAACGCGGCGTCCACAAGGGTTTTGCACATCTCCTCAAGCGTGTGCTCCGAGCGGAGCACTTCGACAATTTCGTCTTCCTCCATCGCGCCGTGCAGCCCGTCCGAACAAAGCAGAAGGATGTCGCCTTCCGTCCAGTCGCGTTCAAACACGTCCACGTCGACCGAAGACGAAACGCCCATTGCGCGGGTGATAATGTTGCGCTGCGGATGGAAGCGCGCGTCCTCTTTTGTGATTATGCCCTGCTGTACAAGCTGTTCGACGTACGAGTGATCGGTGGTGACGCGGGTGAGGACTTCGCCGTCGAAATGATACAGCCGGCTATCGCCGACGTTTGCGGCAATATATTTTTCACCGAGTATCAGCGCGCAGACGAGCGTGGAACCCATGCCGCGCAGCGCGAGATCGTCCTCGGCGGCTTCAAATACGATGCGGTTGACGCGCTCGACAGCATTTTTCAACTGCGCGACTTCGCGGCCGGGTTCAAAAGCCGCTTCACCCTCCAAAAGGCCGTCCACCAGCAGTTTGCTGGCAACCGCGCCCGCCGCGTGCCCGCCCATGCCGTCCGCGACGGCAAACAGGCAGATACCCGGACATTCGCTGGGCAGCAGATAACTGTCCTCGTTGTGCAGCCGTTTTCCGATGTCAGTTTTCACCGCGTATTTCATGCAAAACCCTCCTGCGCAGTTGTCCGCACGCGCCGTCGATGTCCGTCCCGAGTTCACGGCGGACGGTTGCGGAAATGTTTAGTTGGTTCAGGCGCGCGCAGAAGCGTTTCGCTTCCGCACGATTTACGCCGTCGAGGCCTCGTTCCGGCACGGGGTTGAGCGGGATGAGGTTTACGTGGCAGAGAATGCCGCGCAAAAGCTTCGCCAGCCCGTCGGCATCCGAGAGCGAAGCGTTCACGCCGCCGATGAGCGCATATTCAAACACGACCCGCCTGCCGGTCTTCTCGGCATAACGTTTTGCCGCGGCGACCACGTCCGAAACGGGATAGGCCTTGTTGACCGGCATGAGGAACGAGCGCGTTTCGTCGTCGTGCGCGTGCAGTGAAACCGATAGCGTCACGTGCGGCGCGTCCTCGATAAACGAGTCGATCTTCGGCACAATCCCGCATGTAGAAACGGAGATATTCCGCGGACTGATCCTAAGCCCGTCCTGCGCGGTGACGCGGCGCAGGAACGCGGTCACGTTGTCGTAGTTGTCCAGCGGCTCGCCGCTTCCCATGAGCACGAGGTTCGTGACCGTCCGGTGGCCGGGTTCGGCAGGTTCGTCCCGCTCCACGGCGAGGATCTGGCCGAGCATTTCACCGATGCGGAGGTTACGCACGCAGCCTTCCAGCGTGGAAGCGCAGAACCGGCATCCCATGTTGCAGCCGACCTGCGTGGAAAGACACAGCGTATTACCATAATGATAGCGCATCAAAACGCCTTCCACAAGGTTTTCGTCTTCGAGGCGGAAGAGGTATTTGAGCGTGCCGTCTTTGGCTGAACGCAGTTTCCGCTCGATGGTCACGCCTCCGTAGGGGATGGCGGCGAGTTTTTCACGCATCGATTTTGGCAGGTTCGTCATTTCATCCGGTCTTGCGCCGAGGTTGAGCCAGCCGTAGAGCTGCCCGGCGCGGAAATATGGCTCGTGCAGATTGATAATCAGACGCTTGATCTCGTCGTAATCCAAATCCGCTAAATACATTTTCTCATCCTCGCAATAAAGAAACCGTCCGTGCCGTGCACATGCGGAAGGAGCTGGAGCATGCCGCCGTTTTCCATCGGCAGCGGCATGCGTTCAGGCGAAAAGTCCGCGTGTTCCGCCAAAAACGCTTCCGTCTGCAGTTCGTTTTCCCGCCGGGAAATCGTGCAGGTTGCGTAAACGAGCAGCCCGCCGGGACGCACATAGCGGTGGCATGCGGCAAGGATTTCCTTTTGCAGCGCGGCTAGCGCCGTGACGTCCGCGTCTGTTTTGCTGTAGCGTAGGTCGGGTTTGTCGCCAAGCAGGCCGAGCCCGCTGCAGGGCGCGTCGACGAGCACAGCATCGAATTGGTTTTCATTCGCGGGGTCGAATTCGGACGCGTCGCAGACGCGCGTTTCCGCATTTACATGCAGCCGCCGCAGCGTTTTTTCGAGCAATTTCGCGCGGTGCGGGTGTTTTTCCAGACACGTAAGCGAAACGTCCCCGCGGCAGAGGCTAAAAAGATAGGCGCTTTTCCCGCCGGGCGCGGCGCAGGCGTCCAGCACGCGCTTTTTCGTCATGTCGCCCAGCGCGCGGCATACGAGCATCGCGCCCTGTCCCATCACGGTAAATTTTCCTTCTGTAAACAGCGGGGAAGACGCAAAGTCGAACCCGTGCTCAAGGGCGACCGAATTTTCGTCCCATTGGTTGCGGCGGCAGCCGACGGGCAGCGCGGCAATCAGTTCGTCCGCCGTGAAAGGGTACTGCGCGCGGATCTCGGCCGGCGCGGCGGAGCAGGAAAGCAGTTGTTCCGTCTGCGCTTCGCCGTATGTTTCGAGCCATTCGGAAACGATCCATTCGGGATAGCTGTAGCGCACCGAAAGACGCTTGAGCGGCTCTTTCGGCAGCGCGGGCAGGGAAGAGGCTTCATTGCTGCGCGAAACGCTTCTGAGCACGCCGTTGACAAACCCGCTCAGCGCGCTTTTGCCGATTTCACGCGCCAGCAGCACGCTTTCGTTGACCGCCGCGTGGGCGGGCGTATGCATGTACAACAGTTCGCACACACCGAGGCGGAGCACGCCGCGCACTGCGGGTTTTATGCCGCCTTTTACGAAAGACGAAAGGTAATAGTCGATGGTCAGAAGGTGGTCGAGCGTCGTGTAAACGAGCGCGGCGGCGTATTTCGCCTCGCGCTCCGGCAGGTCCCGGCTGAGTTGTTTTACGCGAAGATTCGCGTATGCGCCCCGGTCGGTCACGTCGGTGAGCGCGTCGTATGCCTTCCTGCGTGCGCTCAAGAGAGCACCTCGTCTTCCAGCGGGCGGCCCGCAAGGCAAGCCTTTGCATCCATGCGCTTTTTACCGGGCAACTGCAGTTCGGCAATTTCCAGCCAGCCGTCGCCGCAGCGCACGAACAGGCCTGTTTTCGCGCTCCCGCGCAGCGTGCCGGCGGGAGCAGAGCCGAAATCGAGCTCCGTTTTGTGCGTTACATGCAGCTTTACCGGCTGGCCGCCGAGCAGCGCGTATGCGCCCGGCCAGGGGTTCGTGCCGCGCACGCGGTCGTGGACGGCCTGCATAGTCTGCGAAAAGTCGAGCTTGCCATGCTCCTTTTTGAGCATGGGGCACTTTGTGGCGAGCGATTCGTCCTGCGGGATGCGCTTAAGCGTTCCGGCCTCCAGCGCGGCAATCGTGCGCTCCA
The DNA here is from genome assembly GCA_964437665.1 of uncultured Oscillospiraceae bacterium. Taxonomy (GTDB): domain Bacteria; phylum Bacillota; class Clostridia; order Christensenellales; family CAG-138; genus UBA7703. The sequence continues at coordinate 6,855 of CAYTHS010000041.1, read as the reverse complement.
GCGTCTTTGCGCCGAGCGCGGCAAGCCGCCTAAAGAGTTCGCCCGCGGTTTCGTTTTCGCCGATGGCCACGCGGTCGGTCAGAAGGATATCTCCCGTGTCCATGCCGACGTCCGTGAGCATGGTGGTGACGCCCGTTTCCGTTTCGCCGTTGATGATCGCCCACTGGATGGGAGCGGCGCCGCGGTATTTCGGCAGCAGCGAACCATGCACGTTGATACAGCCGTATTTTGGCACGGCAAGGTTTTCCGCGGAGAGGATCTGTCCAAAAGCCGCGGTGACCATCAGATCCGGCTGGAACGCTTTGAGCGCCGCAACGCCTTCCGGCAGGCGGATTTTTTCAAACTGAAACACGGGGACGCCGTGCTGTTGCGCATAGGTCTTCGTCGGCGGCGGAGTCGGCGCTGCGTGCCGGCCGACGGGACGGTCCGGCTGGGTAAACACGGCCAGCGTATGCCCGTGTTCGCGGAGCATATCGAGCGAGGGAAGCGCAAATTCCGGCGTGCCGAGAAAGGCGATTTTCATATTTTGTTTTCCTCCGCCTTCTGTTCGGCGAGGAAGTCCGCCGGCGGTTCGGTGGCCAGTGTCAGGTACACCACGCCGTCAAGGTGGTCCAGTTCATGCTGCACCGCGCGTGCAAAAAAGCCGCGTGCATCGTAAGTGTGTTTCTCGCCCTTGCGGTCGTAACCTTCTACAATTACGTGGTCGGCGCGCTCGACATACCCGGACTGGCCGGGGAAAGACAGGCAGCCCTCGTAGCCGCGCTGCAGGCCTTCCTTTTTAATAATACGCGGATTGACCAGCTCGACTCTGCCCTCACCCGCGTCAATGACCGTAACGCGGCGCAATACGCCGACCTGGGGTGCGGCGAGTCCAGCACCGTCCGCCGTTTTCATCGTATCGAACAAGTCGTCGATGAGTTCACTAAGTCGGGAGTCAAACTTCTCGACCGGTTTACATACTTTATAGAGGCACGGATCATCATCTGTGCGAATCGTTCTGAGAGCCATGGAAAACCTCCTTTTTTCAATCTGTATTGTAACCGAAATGTACGCTTGTGTAAAGAAACGCTAAACAAAGCATAATTCAACTGTGGGTTGTGAAAAGCTTAACGTATCAAAAGTGTCAAGCGCGGCAAGAAATCGTCGGTTGAGAACGGTTCCACTAACAGTTAATAAAATAAATGAAACTCGAAAGATACGCTATGTTCAATTATTTTTGAATATGGCATAATGGAACCATGAAAGAGAGGTTAGATTTTATGGAACAGCAAACAATGGGAAAGCGCATTGTACAGCTGCGCAAAGAAAAGCGATACACACAGGAACAGCTCGCTGAGCTCGTCGGCGTTTCGGCGCAGGCGGTGAGCAAATGGGAAAACGACGTGTCGTGCCCGGACATTTCGATCCTGCCGAAACTTGCGGAAGTGCTCGGCGTTACGACCGACGAACTTCTCGGCGTCAAGCCGATCGAGCCGCACGTTGTGATCGTCGATTCACAGTCGTCAAAAAAGAGCGCGGGCAACAAGTTTTCATATGCCTGGGAAAAAGGTATTAAAAAAGACGGACTTTGGTTTGCGGTGCTTGTTATTGTGCTTGGCGTTGCTTTCCTGATACAAAAAGCGGGGAACTTGTCGTTCGGCATTTGGGGAATCGTATGGCCTGCAGTGATCATCGGATTCGGCCTTTCATGGTGCATCAAGCGCTTTTCGATCTTCAGTCTGGCGGTAATGGGACTTGGAGCATACTTCCTGCTGTTTAATCTGCAGGTGATCACGTTTGCGCTCACGTGGGGTGTAATCTGGCCAAGTCTTCTGATTCTGTTGGGACTTACGATAATATTTGAAGCTTTTTTACCCAAGCACCGCAGATGGACCAAGTACTGTACGTCGGACCATAAGTCCAAATCGGAGTTTAACGAAGAAAACGGCTTTATTCAGTACGACTGTGCTTTCTGTGACGAGGAAAGGAAAATCCTTAACGAGCAGCTTACCGGTGGTGACATTGACCTTTCGTTCGGTAAAGGTATAATCGATCTCACGGGGATTCAGTCCGTCAGTCCAAACGCGCGAATCAAGGTTGACGTTGCATTTGGAAGCCTGGAACTGATCGTCCCCAGGAACATTCGGTTATTCGTGAAGTCCGACAAGGCCTTCGGTTCGATTCAGACTTCCGGAGAAGCAAACGCAGACGCGGCATATGCGTTGACTGTCATAGCGGACGTGAGTTTTGGCAATATGAGTATTTATTATCGATAAAAAGCGTTTAGAATAAGAGTTTTTCGAAAAGAAAGCCGCGCAGACATGGTCCGCGCGGTTTGTTTCTATGGTGTTTAAGCGCCGGTGACGAGGTCGAACACCAGCCGGATGCAGAGCAGGCCGAGGACGGTGAGAATCAGCGGCTTTGCGACCTTTGAACCTTTTTTGAGCAGCAGTCCCGCGCCGAGGAAATGCCCGGCGAGCGCGAACACGGCGGCGATCAGTCCCAGCGGGACGATCGTCTGCCCGTTGATCAGAAACACGACGAGGCTGCCGAGGTTGCTCGAAAGATTCGCAAGCTTCACGTTGCCCGCCGCGGTGTTCAGCGGCATTTTCGCCAACTGCGTAAATGCCAGAAGGAGGAACGTACCCGTGCCGGGGCCGTAGAACCCGTCGTACACGCCGACAACGAGCGCCATACTCAAAACGACGGCAAACTGCTTCTTCCGGCTGATTTCGCCCTGTGCGGCGCCGGCAAAGTCCCGCTTTTTGATCACGAAAAACGCGAGCACCGGCACAAGCACGAGCATCACGATGCGCACCGTGTCGTCATCGACCGAAAGCACGAGGTTTGCGCCCGCAACCGCGCCGAGCACCGCGAGCGCCGCGGACGGAATCGCCGTCGGCCAGTCCACGCACTTGTTTTTGACGAAGCGTCCCGTGGAGGCGACGGTGCCGATGCAGCTGGAGAGCTTGTTGGTCGCAATCGCGTTATGCGGCGACAGCCCCGCGAGCAGGTAAGCCGGCAGCGAAATCAGTCCGCCGCCGCCGGCGACCGCGTCGATCAGGCCCGACAGGAATACCAGCGGGCAAACGATCAAAAGGGACCACCATGAAACCGCCATGGCTTATGCTTTCTCCTTTTCCTTCCCGCCGAGCGAAGCGGCGGTTCGGTCTTCACAGAACTGCTGCGTGTAAAGGTCGTAGTAATAACCCTTGATTGCAAGCAGTTCTTCGTGCGTGCCGCTCTCGCGGATTTCGCCGCCGCGGATGACAAGAATGCGGTCCGCGGTACGGATGGTGGAGAGGCGGTGCGCGACGATGAAGCTCGTGCGGTCCTTGAGGATATGCGTAATCGCGTTTTGGATGAGCTGCTCGGTCTCGGTGTCGATCGAGCTGGTCGCTTCGTCCAAAACGAAAATACGCGGGTCTTTGAGCACCACGCGCGCAAACGAAAGCAGCTGTTTCTGCCCGGTGGAAAGGCGCGCGCCGCTTTCGCCGATCTCGGTGTCGTAGCCCTTTTCCTGCGCGAGGATGAAAGGCTCGGCATGCACGAGCCGCGCGGCAAGATGCACATCTTCGTCCGTCGCTTCGGGCTTGCCGAAGCGGATGTTGTCCTTGATTGTGCCGGAAAACAGGTGCGGCGTCTGCAGCACGTACCCGAGGCTGGACTGCAGCCAGAGTTGTGTGCGCTCGCGGTAGTCCACGCCATCGATTAGGATGCGTCCTTCGCTCGGCTCATAAAAGCGGCAGAGCAGGTTAACGATCGTGCTCTTGCCCGCGCCGGTTTCGCCGACAAGCGCGATGGTCTGTCCGGCGGCAACGTCCAGCGAAAAATCGTTGAGCACGCGCTCCCCGTTTTTATACTGGAATGTGACGTGGTCAAACGTTACGCGCCCTGTAATCGGCTCCCAGTTTTCCGGTTTCGGCCGCATGATGCCGCCGTATTTTTTCAGCGTCTCCGGCGTGTCGACCACGTCCGGTTTCGTGTCCATCAGGGTGATGACGCGCTCTGCCGAAGCCTGCGAGCCGAGCATTTCTGCAAGGATGTTGGCCAGCTGCTGAATCGGGTCGAAGAGCTGCGTGCAGTAGGTGATGAATGCGACCAGCGTGCCCGCGGTGACCGCGCCGACAAACGCCGTTTCGGGGGACAGCACGCCTGCGCCGCCGAAGGTAAGCGCAAGGCCGGTGCCGATGGCGCCGAGTGACATGATGATCGGGAAAAACGACGCGGAAATCAGCGCGCTCTTAATGGAGGCGCGCTTGAGCTTGCCGGTCAGGCCGCCGAACTCGTCGGCATTCTGCTGTTCACGCACAAGCGTCTTGGTCGTGACCGCGCCCATGATGCCCTCATTGAACGCGCCGGTGATGCGCGAATTCTGCTTGCGCGCTTCGCGCTGATACTTGAGCATGAGCTTCTGGAGCTTGATGCTCACGAAAATCAGCGGCGGCAGCACGACAAGCGAAATCAGCGCGAGCTTCCAGGAAAGCACGAACATCGTAGCGATACAGCCGAGCGCAAACAACAGCGACCAGAATACGTCCACAAGGCTCCATGCGATCATTTCGGAAAGGCGCGTCGTATCGGAAACCATGCGTGCCATGATGTAACCCACGGCGGTACGGTCGTAGAACGAAAACGAGAGTTCCTGCAGCCGCGTGAACGCGTCCTGCCGGATGTCGTAGGCGATGGACATCTCAAGGTCGCCCGCGCAGCGGATAAACGTAATCACGCCCGCGCCCTGCATGAGGATCATGAGCGCATAGAGCACTGCGAAGGGAAGCAGGCCGTCGATCGTCTTGGGTACGACGAAGTGGTCGATGGCGTAGCTCGTAAACAGCGGGTATGCAATATCGAACGCCGCAACGAAGATCAGCGCGACGATCACCGTGACGAAAAGCCGCCGGTGTGTAAGCGCATATTGATAGAGCCGTTTCCAAACGCTCCAGTCGATCTTTTTCGCGGCGAAATCCTGTTCTTCAGGCATATACATGAGGGATTCGCCTCCTTTAAGACACGGCGTCCTGTATCTCGGCGATGCGCCGGTACAGGCCGTCCTGCCGGATGAGTTGTTCGTGGGTGCCCTGCTGAGTCACGCGGCCGTCTTCGAGCACGAGGATTTTGTCCGCCTCGCGCAGGGTCGTGATGCGGTGCGAAATCAAAAACGTGATGCCGCCGCGCCGCAGGGAGAGCAGGGATTTTCGGATGGCCGCGTCGGTTTCCGAATCGACGGCGCTCATGGAGTCGTCGAAGATCAGGATCGGCGCTTTCTGCATGAGCGTGCGCGCGATGGCGACGCGCTGCTGCTGGCCGCCGGAGAGGGTGACGCCGCGTTCGCCGACGACGGTGTCGTAGCCCTGTTCAAACGATTCGATCACGTCGTGCACGCTCGCGGTGCGCGCAGCGCGATGCACGTCCTCGTCGCTCGCGCAGGGGTTGCAGATGCGGATGTTTTCGAGGATTGTGCGCGAATAGAGGAACGGCTCCTGCAGCACGATGCCGATGTTGCGGCGCAAATGTCCGTGCTCGATGTCGTTTACGTCCACGCCGCCGATGGTCAGCTTTCCCGCGGTGCGCAGGTAGAGCCGCTGGAGCAGCTGCACGAGGCTGGTCTTGCCGGAGCCCGTCGCGCCAAGGATTGCTACGGTCTGGCCGCTTCGGGCCGTAAAGCTCACGCCGTCGAGCACGTCGTTATAGCGGTCGTAGCCGAAGCACACGTTGTTGAAAACGATGTCGCCTTCCATGTCCGGCTCCAGCTTTTTGCCGGGCTCCGATTCCACGGGTGCGGAGAGAATTTCGTCCAGACGGCTGAGGGAAACGGCGGCTTTGCCCATGTCGGCAAGGATGCGGCCGAGCTGGCGCACCGGCCAGGTCAGCATCGCAACGTACGTCGTGAACAGCGCGACGTTGCCGAGCGTGAACGTGCCGTGATAAACGGCGACCACGCCCATGCAGAGCGAAAGCGCAATCTGCAGATAGCCGACGCTGTCCGAAAGGCCCCAGTAGAGCGCGAGCAGGCGGATGAGCCGCAGCGTCTTGCCCCGGTAGGCCGTGTTGAGGGACGTGAACTTCTCGATTTCGCTCTTCTGCTGGCCGAACGCGCGCACGACGCGCATGCCGGTCAGGTTTTCCTGCAGCATGGTCGAAAGCGCGCCTTCCGCCTCGTCCGACGCGGTGAAATACCGCCGCACATAGCGGAAATAGATGAACGAACTGACCGTAAGCACCGGCAGAAACGCCATGGAAATCAGCGTCATCTTTACGTTGACGGTGAACATGACCGCCGCGGCGAACGTGAACATCACGACGGTGCGGACGATCTCCATGAGTTGCACCTGGATGAACCGGCGGACGGTGTCGACGTCCGACGTGCAGCGCTGCACGAGGTCGCCCGTGCTTGCGTGCTTATGATAATCGTAGGGCACGTCCTCAAGGTGGCGATACAGACGGTCGCGCAGGCCCTTTGCAACGCCTTCCGAAGCGAGCGCGACGTTCTGACGGCGCAGGTACGTAAACAGGCAGTTCATGCCGGTGAACACAAACAGACAGATCCCGCAGACATAGAGGTTCTGCACGAAGTATTCGCGCCCGCCGAGCCGCGTTAAAAGCGGCAGCAGGAAAGCGGGGGTCGTGCTGTCGATACCCTGGATCACATAGTCGAGCGTAAAGCTTGTTACATACGGCACGGCGTAGGCAAACGCCGTCGCCAGAATGACGCCGACGGAAGCCATCACTAGATAGCGCCGGTAGCCGGTCATGATTTCGCCGACAAGACGCCAGTTGGTCTTCTTTTGTTTGGGTTTTGCGCCCCCGCGGGATTCGCTCTTTTGTTTCGCCCGCTGTTTTGCGAGCGCTGATTGTATCGTTTCGATTAATTTC
>CAYTHS010000040.1:0-22093 GCA_964437665.1 uncultured Oscillospiraceae bacterium | reverse complement strand
CTTCAATCATCTCCCGTGTACCCGCGTCGCTTTCGCGCGGGCCGTCCCCGCCCGAACAGAGGAGTATTTCGACTTCTTTACCGGCGGGCAGCAAGTCCACAATGGAGTTGAACGCCGGCGCTGGATACGCTGCCCAAACCGGGCAGCCGATTATAATTTTATCGAATGCGCCGAGATCGGTTTCCACCGGTTGGATTTTTGTACTTTTTCGCCTTCTCGCCTGCAGGCCGCCCGGAATAAACGAACCGATCAGGCTGCGGTTTCGCTTCTCGCGAACGCGGCAAACCTGCGCGCCGAGCTCGTCCGCCATTTTCTCGGCTTCCTTCTTTGTGGAACCGCCAAACGTGTAATATATAATGATCGTATTCAAGCTTACCTCTCCCCGCTTTTTTCGTGCGGCGCGCCGTTTTATGCCCAGGCCGCCGCCGGGTTTATTTTATCACACCACGCTCCCGTCCGGCAAAAAAAGCTTTACGCCCACCAGTCAGCGTCCAGCCATGGCGCGGTACTGCTCCGGCGGGAACATCGGCGCGTCGAGTTTTTCCTGTGTTTCGTCCGAAATTTCGCCGTCCTTTGCATACTCCCGCCCGGCTTTTTGTGCAAGCGCCAGATACCGCTCCGCCAGCGGCTTTGCTTCCGGCACGGACAGGAGCGGCGCTTCCACGCAGAGGATCATCGGGCAGTTCCGGCCAAACATCCGCTCAAACGAAAACTCCAGCGCATCGAAGTTGCCTGCGCGGTCCGGGAATCCGCAGCCGGATATCAGCACCATCTTCGCATGCACGCGCTCCCTCGGCGGGTGGTGCGTGCGCCCGTCTTCGCCGGCATGCTGCTTCGGCGAAGAAAGCGGCAGCAGCCGGTCAAGAACGGCCTTGCAGCTGGACGGCACGCCGTAACAGTACAGCGGCGCAGACCAGATCACAAGATCGCTTTGCCGGATGCGCTCCAGAATTCCGGCCATATCGTCGCGCTGCACGCATTCGCCCGGCGTTTTGCGCCAGCAGGCGTAGCAACCGCGGCAGGGCTTCACATCAGCCTGCATCGTGTCGATCGTTTCGGCCGTTTCGGCGGCGTCCCCCATACCTTTCAGAAACGCACGCGTAATTTTGAACGTATCGCTCCGTTCGCCTTTCGGCGAACCGTTGATTACCAGTACCTTCATTCCTTTTTTCTCTTCACGTTTTTCACAATTTAACCGAAAGCAGCCCGTGTCGGTTGCAGTATGCGTACAGAACGCCATGCCCGCAAATTGGGAACCGCGTCTCGGCGGCCTGCTCCGGATAGAGTTTGACCAGCGTCATTTTGTCCGCCGTCACAAACGCGAAAAACGAAATGTAATGCGTCTTCTCAATCGGATGGCGCATGCTGACAAAATATTCATTTTCAACCTGCTCGGCGCGCATTTCGTGTTCGCCGTCCGCTTGTTCCGCCTCCAGCGGCGGCAGCGTCACCCCGCAGCAGGAAAACGCGCCCTCGCCAAGCGCATAGAGAACGTTTCTGCAGACCGGGCACACGTAGAACCGGCTTTTGCGGATATTGCCGCAGCGGTTTTGATTGACCACGCACGCGCCGGAAAGCAGTTCCGCCACCGAAACGCCCAGCGCTTTTGCAAGCGGTTCGAGCAGGCTCACGTCCGGCAGTCCCCGCCCGGACTCCCATTTTGAGATCGCTTTGTCGCTCACCAAAATCAACGCGGCAAGCTGCTTTTGCGTATATCCCTTTTTCTCGCGCAGGCGCTTAATCGCCCTGCCGGTCACATAATTTGTCATAAAGGCCGTCCTTTCACACTTGCAACGCAAGCGTACCACGCCGCAAATCTTACCGCAACCTACGCTCCGTATAGCGCAAAAAAAAACCGCCGGTTTTATCCGATGCGGGGGAAACGCGCTCTGCCGTACCATGGCTAATTATGTCCGTGACGTTTCTGCCCGCCGGACGGCGTTTCCGCCGTAAACTCGGCGTTCAGCGCGTCCGCAACAGCTTCCATGATGCCGTTACTGCTGTAGGTCGCGCCGGAAACCGCATCCACGTCCGGCGACTGCGCGGTCAAAATTGCGCTCAGCACCGAGCTCTTTGCACGCTGGAAATACGGCTCGTCGTCGCGGTAGGAATCGATCACAATCTCGGTGATGTATCCGTTTTCGACGGTCACGCTCACCTCGGTGTCGCCGCGGAATCCCGTCCCGGTCCCGGTGTAAACGCCGTCCGCAAGGTCGAACTGCCCGTCCGTTTCGGGAACGTCGGTCGTCTCCGGCGTCGCCGTCGCCTCAGGCGTGGGCGTAGGAGTCAGTTCCGGCGTGGCCGTTGCCGAAGAATCGTCCGCGTCGATCAGCGTTACGCCGCTTGTGCCGTTCAGCGCGCCGCTTAGCGCGTCACCGACCGCACCGATGATGGCGTTGCTGCTGAACGTCGCACCCGAAACCGTGTCCACGTCCACGCTCTGCGCGCTGATAATCTGCGGGATCACAAGGCTTTTTGCCAGACTGAAAAACTCCGCGTCGTCGCCGGTCGAAAGCACCTCGACTGCGGTGATATACCCGTTTTCAACCGTCACCTGCACGCTGGTCGTGCCGTGATAACCGCTCGCGCTGCCGGTGTAAACGCCGTCGGTAAACGCGCCGCTCGCGACCGTTTCGCCCGCCGTGTCCAGGGTCCCGGTAACGGCGGCCGCAGCAAGGCTCTCCGCCGCGGCCGTGCTCGTCAGGTTCCCCGCAAAATACATGCCGCTCATGGCGACCACCGCAACGGCCGCCGCGACGGCGGGTTTCGGGTTGGCCGAAACGTTGCCGCGCGGGCAGATATCCACACAGTTCATGCAGTCGATGCATTCCGCCGAGGTCACAACATCGCCTTTATAAAGCGGAATTCCCATCGAACAGCGTTTGGTGCACGCCCGGCAAGGGCCGCACGACCTGCGCGGTTTTCGGACTCTGAACAGGCGGAATTTTGAGACGACTGCAAACACCGCGCCCAGCGGGCAGAGATAGCGGCAGAAAAACCGCTCGATGAGAATCGATCCCGCCATGATCAAAAACAGCAGCAGCGCGCCGAGCGACCAGAGCGCCGAAAGATCGGCCCAGCCCTTGTAGCTGGCATACATGCCGAACACCGTCCATGGATTGGCCGTGCCGCTCAGCCCCGACGCGCCGAGCGTCCAAACGAACAGCACGATTCCGGCCAGCAGAATGTATTTTACGCTCTTGAGCGCACGGTCCGTCTGCATTGAAATCTTCGGACGCTTGATTTTCAGCTTGCCGCCGAGGTACCAAAACAAATCCCCCATGCTGCCGAACGCGCAGAGGAATCCGCAGAAAAAGCGCCCCATCAGCGCGGTAATGACCAGCATGGACGCCGCAAGCACAATCTGTCCGGCCAGCGTGGAGACGCTGAACGTACCGCCGATGATCGCCGTGTAGATGCTCTTGAGCGCGGCGAACGTTGCAATAAACAGTCCCGGGAACAGTACGAACGCCGCAAGCTGAATCAGCCGCCGCGTCAGCAGAAGCGGTGAAATCTTCTTTTTCTTTCTTTTTATGATCTTCTTTTCTTCCATAATTATCTGTCTGTATTTCCGTGTCTTTTTTGTTTTTTTAAACCTGCCGGGATACCCGCCCGCCGGGCGCGCATAAAAGCGAAAAGATCCCGCGCAGCGCGTCCGAACAGTACACGTTCATTTCCTGTGTGACCAGCACCAGTTCAACGCCGCACGCAGCGGCGAGCAGCGCGCCCTTTTTCGCGCCCAGTACGAAGATTGCGGTCGAAAGCGCGTCCAGCGCCGTCGCGTCTTCGCCGATCACGCTCACGCTGCGCAGGCCGCTCTGCGCCGGATACCCCGTTCTTGGATCGAGGATATGGTGATAGCGCACGTCGTCCACCTCGTAGTAACGTTCGTAGTCGCCGGAAGTCACAATCGCCCTGTTTTGTAGCGTGAGCTTGCCCAGCGGGATGCCCGTGCAGCGGTCGGGATGCTGAATCCCGACGCTCCGTCCATGACCGACGACGCACACCGTTCCGCCGAGGTTGATCATCGCGTCCGTCACGCCGCCGTCCGTCAGGATGCGCCGCACCTCGTCCGCGGCATACCCTTTTGCGAGGCCGCCGAGGTCCGCCGCCTGCCCGCGGCGCGCAAGCATGGCCGTTTTGTCCGCTTCGTTTAGAACGATCCCTTCATCGTCCGCCAGTTCCAGCGCACGCTCGATCGGCACTTTGTCCGGCACCGTGCCGCGCCCGGCATGCAGCGACCAAAGCGCGCTCAGCGGGCGCGTCGTGACGCTGAACGCGCCGTCCGTCAGGCGCGAAAAGCGCTTTGCTGCGGCAAGCAATTGCAGCGCGTCTTTTCCAACACGCACGCTCCTTTGTCCCGCGGCGGCGTTGAGACGCGCAATGTCGCTTTCCGGCTTGAACACAGAAAGCGCGTCGTCGAGTTCCAGCACGCGTTTTTCGGCGCGCTCGAGCGCGCCCGCCAGCGCGCCGCCGTATGCGCGGATCGTGTTGAGCGTGCCCAACGCGCGAAAAATTCTGGTTTGAACCGGCGGCGTTTCGCCCGCCGGAGAATTCCATAAGCGTTCCATACGTTCAGTTTTACAGATTGTGAAAATATCCGCAAGCACGCAAACATGGCGCATTGTGAACAATTACGGAGCATTTCCGGCCTCGTGTCAAATTTATGATTGCCGGTTTATGAACGCACCGACCGGATTTATGGTACATCTTCGCTTCCAAGTGTGTATTTATACGATATTTTTGATTAATCTCACTATTTATGCGATATTATCGTGTTTTATGCAGTCTCTTTTCGCAAAATGCCCGTAAACCGCCTTGTGTTTTGGTCAAAAGTATGCCATAATATTTTTTTCGGTGCGAAAGCGCACTTCACGTGGAAAGGTGGCTCGTCCAGATGCGGATTCTGCACACCGCGGAAATCACGGAGGTTGTGCGCAGGCTTTGTCTGCGTGCCTGCTGTGACCTACCGCAAGACGTGCTCGCCGCCCTGACCGCCGCCCGCGAAACGGAAGCGCCAGACAGCGCCGCCCGTTCTGTTTTATCGCAATTGATCGAAAACCAAAAACTTGCGCGCGACTGCCGCCGGCCGATCTGTCAGGACACCGGCATGGCCGTCGTATTTGCCGACGTCGGAGAGGACGTTTTTATCGAGGGCGGGCTGAATGCCGCGGTCGACGAAGGCGTGCGCCTTGCGTACACCAAAGGGTACCTGCGAAAGTCCGTTCTCGACCCGATCACGCGCGTCAATACGCGGGACAACACGCCCGCGGTGCTGCACGTGCGCTTTGTGCCGGGCGAAAAACTCCGCCTCACCGTCGCGCCGAAGGGCTTCGGCAGCGAGAACATGAGCCGTCTTTTTATGCTTTCCCCGTCCGCGGGAACACAGGGAATCGTTTCCGCCGTCGTGAGCAGCGTGCTCGAGGCGGGCGCTTCCGCCTGCCCGCCGGGCGTTGTCGGCGTGGGAATAGGCGGCACGATGGAGCAGGCCGCGCTGCTGGCCAAACGCCAGTTGCTGCGCCCGCTTGGCAGGCCCGCCGAACGGGAAGACCTCGCCGCGCTGGAATGCGACGCGCTAACGCAGATCAACGCCAGCGGAATCGGCCCGATGGGACTCGGCGGAAAGACGACCGCGCTCGCGGTGCAGATCGCCGCGCAGCTCACGCACATCGCGGGGCTTCCGGTCGCGGTGAATTTGCAGTGTCACGCCTGCCGCCACGCAAGCGAGGAGGTTTAGCAATATGGAATACACCCTCCCCGTCCCCGTTCCGGCGGAAGAACTGAAAAAACTGCGCGCCGGCGACGTTGTTCGCCTCAGCGGCGTATTGTACACCGCGCGGGACGCGGCGCACGCGCGCTTTGCGGACTTACTGCAAAAAGGCGAACCCCTGCCCGTGCCGAAAGGCGCGTGCATCTACTATGCGGGGCCATGCCCCGCCGCGCCGGGTGAAATCATCGGGCCCTGCGGCCCGACGACGAGCAAGCGCATGGACCGCTATACCCCCGCGCTGATCGACTACGGCGTCTGCCAGTTCGTCGGCAAGGGTCCGCGCGCACAGAGTGTCTGCGAAGCGATGCAGAGACGCGCCGTGCATTTTGCGGCGACCGGCGGCGCGGGCATGCTCTACGCTTCCCGCGTGACGGGCTGCAAGCTTATCGCCTTCGGCGACCTCGGTGCGGAAGCGGTCTACAAGCTGACCGTGTCGGATTTTCCCGTGATTGTGTCGTTCGACCTCTTGGGCAACGACGTTTACACTGTCCATTCGGACCGGCGTTCCGTTTAAACGGAGCACATCCGGTCTGCGTATATTGGAAAGGAGCAAAACTATGGCTAACTGCGCAATCGTAGGCATCAACTGGGGCGACGAGGGGAAAGGCCGCATGGTCGACCTCATCGCAGAAGATTATGACGTGGTCGTGCGTTATCAGGGCGGCAACAACGCCGGGCACACCGTCGTCAACGAATTCGGCAAATTCGCGCTGCACCTGCTCCCCTCCGGCATTTTCCGAAAGGGAGTGACCAACGTGCTGGGTAACGGCACGGTCGTAGACCCCGAAAAACTGCTGGAAGAAATCGGCCAGGTCCGCGATCAGGGCGTTCCGATCTCGCCGGAAAACCTGAAGATCAGCGACCGCGCGCCGATCGTATTTCCCTACCACCGCGATCAGGACGTGCTGGAGGAAGCGCGCCTGCGCGACGCAAAATACGGCTCCACCAAGCGCGGCATCGCGCCTGTTTACGGCGATAAATACATGAAGAAAACCATCATGCTCGGCGAACTGTTTTATCCCGATTATCTAAAAAAACGGCTTGCAGGCATTCTGGAATGGAAAAACCTTACGCTCAAAAACATCTACGGCGGAAAAACCTATTCGCTCGGCGAGCTCACGGACTGGCTCACGGCGTTCGGCGAACCGCTCAAGCCTTATATCTGCGACGCGGGCGCGTTCCTGCGCGAAGCGGACGGCAAAAAGAACATCCTCTTTGAAGCGCAGCTCGGCGTTCTTCGGGACGTGGACTTCGGCATCTATCCCTACACCTCCAGCTCGGCGCCGCTGGCGGCCTATGCGCCCATCGGCGCGGGCATGCCCGGCACGCGGCTCGATCGCGTCATCGGCGTGGTCAAGGCGTATTCCACCTGCGTCGGCGAAGGACCGTTCACCGCGGAATGGTTCGGCGACGAGGCCGAACAACTCCGCAGGGAAGGCGCGGAATACGGCGCGGCGACCGGCCGTCCGCGCAGGGTCGGCCCGATGGACGTCGTCGCCACACGTTACGGCGTGGCCATGCAAGGCGCAACCGAAGTTGCGCTCACCAAGATCGACATCCTTTCCTATATGGACGAAATCCCCGTCTGCGTGCAGTATGAGCTGGACGGCAAAAAGACGGACGACTTCCCCTTCCCCGCGGCAATCGGCGCGGCCAAACCCGTGTTCGATTCGATGCCCGGCTGGAAATGCGATGTTTCCGGCTGCCGCACGTTCGGCGACCTGCCGAAAGCTGCGCAGGACTACATCCTCTTCATCGAGAAGGCCATCCGCTGCCCGATTACGAATATCTCGGTCGGCGCGGCGCGCGACGCGATTATCAGGAGGTAACGGCGCATGCGCGATCGCTACGAAAGCCCGCTGAGCAGCCGCTATGCTTCGGACGAAATGCAGCGGCTCTTCTCGCCGGACATGCGTTATTCAACCTGGCGCAAGCTCTGGACGAGCCTTGCGCGCGCGGAGCACGCGCTCGGATTGCCGGTTACGCAAGAGCATGCCGACGAACTGGCCGCGCACATAACGGACATCGACTACGACGCGGTCGCCGCACGCGAAAAGCAGGTGCGGCACGACGTGATGGCGCATGTCTACGCCTACGGCCTCGTCTGCCCCGGCGCCGCGGGGATCATCCATCTTGGCGCAACGAGCTGCTTTGTCACCGACAACGCGGATTTGATCATCTTCCGCGAAGCGCTCAAAAGCATCCAAAACAGCATATACGCGGTGCTCGCCGCGCTCTCCGCTTTCGCAGATCACACCAAGGCGATCCCCACCGTGGGCTACACGCATTTTCAGGCCGCCCAGCCGGTCACGATCGGCCGGCGCGCGTGCCTCTGGATGCAGGATTTGTTCCTCGATCTCGAAGAGCTTTCCGACGTGCTCTCTGCAATCCGGTTTCTCGGATGCCGCGGCGCGACCGGCACGGAAGCAAGCTTTGTTTCGCTCTTTTCGGGCGACACGAAAAAAATCGACCGGCTCAACAAAATGATCGCCGCCGATTTCGGCTTCGAGCGTCTTTACGACGTAAGCGGGCAGACCTATCCGCGCAAGCTCGACAGCCGCATTCTGGGCGTGCTCTCCGGCATTGCGCAGAGCACTTACCGCTTCGGCGGGGACGTTCGCCTGCTCCAGCACGACGGCATCCTCTCCGAACCGTTCGGTTCGGCGCAGATCGGCTCCTCCGCCATGGCCTATAAGCAGAATCCCATGCGCTCGGAGCGCATCTGTTCGCTTTCGCGCTTCGTAATGGCGACGGCGCAGAACGCACCGATGACCGCGAGTTCGCAGTGGCTCGAACGCACGCTTGACGACTCCGCCAACCGCCGGATTTCGCTTCCGGAAGCGTTCCTCGCCACAGACGCGGTGCTGCGCCTCATGGCAAACGTCGCAAGCGGGCTCGTCGTGCACGAAGCCGCCAACGCGCGCATCCTCGGCGACGCGCTGCCGTTCCTCGCCACGGAAAACCTGCTTATGGCGGGCGTAAAAAAAGGCGGCGACCGGCAGAAGCTGCACGAAATCATCCGCGAACACTCCGTTGCCGCAAAACAGCGCGTTTCGGAGGGCGAGGCGAACGACCTTGCCGAGCGCCTGATACGCGACCCGGCGTTCCCGCTGTCGCGCGAGGAAGTCCTTTTTGAGCTCGACCCGCTCCGGCACGTCGGCCGCTCCGTCGAACAGACGGAGCGCTTCCTCAGAGAACACCCCGTTCCGGCGGCAACGCCGCTGCAGGGAATTACGTTGTAACCTTCCAATTCACGGATTACGAACGCATTGCATTCCCTTCGTCAACGTCAAAGAGGGATTACCCGATCGCCGCCGCGCCCTATGAAGCACGAGGGCGATCGCAAAGAAGCTCGGTTTTTTGCCGGGATGATCGCTCATCCTTTTCGGCTTTGGCCTCCCGGATGTCAAAGAACACGGGAAAACCACCCGAAGCGGGCAACCCGTTGCGCCGGACGAACCAGTGCAACCGGAATATACGTGTTAAGGGTTGCGGCCCTAAACAATCCCAAAGGCTTTTCTGGCAGGCTGACCCGCGCCCTTTAAGCGCGGGTTTTCATATAGAAATACAGTCCTCGACCACTAAACCGGCAGCCACGCTGCTCAGATGTGTTCATGCCTACGGTTACGCCAACGCTTTCGGTGGGTTCTCCTTTGTTTACCGCAGTTACGCCCGTTGCATCCGTTACTAATCCCGCCGATATAATCCACGGTACATATATTCCCAGGATTACGGGGCACACAACTTCGTTGTTCCATTGATGAATTATTACTATTCTTGTGTTTATCACTGAATATCGTTATAATATTACTAATTACTAAAAGGATTCTCTACAATGAAAGGGGATCGTTTGGTTATGAAACCGCTGGAAATGCTAGATCTGCACCTTGCCCCGGACCTGCGTGAACTTACCAGGCACGGCACTCCCGTCTTCCCTTGCGCGGGGTACGACGAGGATCCGGGTAATTACCTCGCCGGATGTATTCCATGGCACTGGCACGATGAACTGGAGATCGTTCTGGTTACCGAAGGCGAAACCTGCGTACTTTGCGGCGAAACCGAATACTGTATCCGCGCGGGCGACGCGATCTTTGTCAACAGCAACGTGCTGCATAAGCTCCAGCGCAAGCGAAACAGCGAACGGTGCCGCATCAACAGTTTGCTGTTCACGTCGGAATTTGTTTCCGGATTTCCGCAAAGCATCGTTCAACAGCGTTATATCCTGCCGCTGACCAAATGCGTTTCTCTTGCGGATATATTTCTTGACCACACCGTTTTCTGGCAGCACGACGCGATACGGCATTTTCAGAACGCATTCGCCGCATTTGGAAGCGACGTTTTCGGCTACGAAATACTCGTCCAAACCGAGCTGATGCGTACGATGCATGAAATCGTCTTCAACCTGCAGGAGCACATTACGGAAAACGATCTCGTGCAAAACCGGGATTCCATACGAATCAAGCAGATGCTCGGCTTTATTCATACGCACTTTTCCGATCCGCTGACGGTCGCTCAGATAGCAAGCGCTTCCGCCGTCAGCGAAAGCGAGTGCTATCGGTGCTTCCGAAAAGTGCTGGACGTCTCCCCGATCGACTATCTCTTACAGTACCGCATCCGAGCCGCGGCGGGAATGCTCGCCGGAACGGACATGAGCGTTTCGGACGTTTGCTTTGCATGCGGCTTCCACAGCCCCAGCTACTTCGCGAAAGTGTTTCGTCAGGCGCTATTATACAGCCCACGCAGTTACCGCCTTATGCAACGTTCTTCATCAGGCAGCATGATACGGCCGCCTGATGAACAAACCCGGCCGGAAAATACGCAAATGAAAGATTTTATGTGACAAAAGCACTTTCATCCTTGCCATATTCTGCGCTATAATTATTAACAGTCGTTACCTGCGTCTGTTTTCGAATGTTTTTCTTTTTACGCTCTGCGGTTTATTGACAAACGTTTTGTTACAGTAATATAATATCGATATAGCTCAATGGAGGTGCAATATGCGAAAAGACTCACCGGTCTCGATTTCGAGGCAAGCCCTGCAGCGTATGCCATATTATCTGCAGTCACTGCGTACCGCGCGGGATGCCGGCGCGGAGATTATTTCCGCCCCAACCGTTGCGGCGCAGCTCGGCCTCAACGAGGTTCAGGTGCGCAAGGATTTCGCTTCAGTGAGCAATACCGCGGGTAAACCGAAAACCGGCTTCCAAACCCGCGAACTGATCTCGGCCATCGAAAGCTGTCTCGGTTACGACAACTCCAATGACGCAGTGCTCGTCGGCGCGGGCAGTCTCGGACGCGCTCTGCTTTCCTACCGTGGATTCGAGGAATACGGTCTGAGCATTGTAACCGCGTTCGACGTTGACCCGAATCTCACCGGCGGCGAAATTTCCGGCAAGCAGGTGCTTCCGATGACGAAACTGCCGGGCATCTGCCGCAATTTGAGCATTCATATCGGCATTATCACCGTTCCGGCTTCACAAGCTCAGGCCGTCTGCGACGCGCTGGTGGAAAGCGGTGTTTTGGCAATATGGAACTTCGCTCCCGTGCATCTTAACACCCCCGATGGCATACTCGTTCAAAACGAAAACATGGCCGCTTCGCTCGCGGTTCTGTCCAAGCATCTTTCCGAACAACTGGAGTCCGGTCTGCCGGACGATTAATTAGCCGCCTTGCCTTCTTCTCGGCGCGCATATATGCGCGCCGTTTATTTTGCATGCTGTTACGCATTTTTCTTTTTTCCCATGCTGATTAAAAAATTTTTTCAGCAGGTATTGACATGTTTTTTAATCAGTGCTATATTATCGATAAAGAAAGACCGATTAAAACCACCGATATAAAGGAGATCAAAATTATGGCACGCTTTACACTTCCCAGAGACCTCTACCATGGCAAGGGCGCACTCGAAGCGCTCAAGACGCTCAAGGGCAAAAAAGCGATCGTCGTCGTTGGCGGCGGCTCGATGAAGCGTTTCGGCTTCCTCGGCAAAGTTGAGAACTACCTGCGTGAGGCGGGCATGGAAGTCCAGTTGTTTGAAGGCGTAGAGCCTGATCCTTCTGTTGAAACCGTCATGCGCGGCGCGGAGGCCATGCGCAAGTTCCAACCCGACTGGATCGTCTCTATCGGCGGCGGCTCGCCAATCGACGCGGCAAAAGCTATGTGGACATTCTACGAGTATCCGGAAACGACTTTTGAATCGCTCTGCGTACCGTTCAACTTCCCGACGCTGCGCACCAAAGCACATTTTTGCGCAATCCCCTCCACCTCCGGCACCGCAACGGAAGTGACCGCGTTTTCGGTCATCACGGACTATCAAAAGGGCATCAAGTACCCGCTGGCCGACTTCAACATCACCCCGGACGTCGCGATCGTTGATCCCGATCTGGCCGAAACGATGCCGAAGAAGCTTACCGCAAACACCGGTATGGACGCCATGACCCACGCGATTGAAGCTTATGTTTCCACGCTGCACTGCGACTACACCGACCCGCTGGCCATCCACGCAATTTGCATGATCAGCGAATCCCTCATTCCCTCCTATAACGAGGACATGGATGCACGCGATCGGATGCATAACGCGCAGTGTCTGGCCGGCATGGCGTTCTCCAACGCGCTGCTCGGCATTGTCCATTCTATGGCGCATAAGACCGGCGCGGCCTACAGCGGCGGGCATATCGTCCACGGTGCCGCCAACGCCATGTATCTGCCCAAAGTCATCGCATATAACGCAAAGAACCCCGAGGCGGCGAAGCGCTACGGTGAAATCGCGAGGTATCTCGGTCTTGAACCTACGGTGGACGCGCTGATTGGCCGCATACGCTCCATGAACAAAACGCTGAATATCCCGAGTTGCATTAAGGACTACGAGGGCGGAATCATCGACGAAAAGGAATTCCTCGAAAAATTGCCCAAGGTAGCGGAGCTCGCTGTCGGCGACGCCTGCACCGGTTCCAACCCGCGTGCCATCACGCCCGCCGAGATGGAAAAGCTCCTCAAAGCCTGCTACTATGACACGGAAGTCGATTTCTAAAAATCACCCATATCCCCTCGGTTCGCCCTTGCCGGAAGCGCCCTCTTCAGCGGAGCAGCTTCCGGCGCAAAGGGCGGTATCAACGGGGTCAGTATAAATTGATTACTACCTGCGGCGAATGGTCAACCCTGGAAAACAGTGATTCTGTTCCAACTGCAAACTGCCATATTTGCACGCACCAACTCCGCATCCCCGCCGACCATCCGCCCTTTTTCGGACGGGAACGCAAACTTCGGCGAAGCCTTTCCTCCTCTTCGGTTTGGCTTCGCCGTTTTTTTATCCAATTTGCGCTTTACCAAACGCTTCCCTGAAAAACCTGACAAATCCGCCTCTTAATAAGGTCGTCCCCTGGAATCTGCAAAATCTGCAACGCATAACCAACCCGCTTTAGGGTGTGTTTCTAAAATCACAAAAGCGCATTTCCGCCGCCTCGACATGCATATTTTTGTTAAAAAGCCTCGCCGCAGCACCACTGCGCCTGCGTTTATCGCCTCAATCTGCAAGCCGATCCAGCATAACTGCATCTTTCAGGCTTTTGAAACACACCCTAGCAAGCGTTTTTTTATCCTACCGTATCATCTCCATTCCGGCAGCATTCAAAGCGTCTCTTTGATTCAGCCAGAAAAGGCGTTCCCTGAAAGAAAAAAAAGAATTATAAGAAAAAAAATGGCCGCTTCATCCGATAATGATGTTGGATACCCCTATGTTAATGCATTACGGGAGGAAAACTATGCAAACAAAAAACTACACCGTCAAACTCGATCTTCTCAGAACGCTGCCGTTCAGGCCGTTTGAGGTTGTCGAGGGCGACACGGGAAACGTGCTGCACGTTACCCTGCTCAACAATGGTGATGCAATGAACCTGACCGGCTGCAAGATTTGCGTGATCTTTGCATCCAGCGCGGGTTTTGCCATGCAGGATGAGACCAGCGGCGTCACTAAAACGGAAGAACTCGGCTCGTTCGACGTTTCTCTTTTACCGACGGCATACGGCGCAGGCAACGTAAGCGTGGACGTACAGATTTACAGCGGCGAGAACGATGAAACGCTTGTGACGAGCACCCGCTTCGATTTTCGCTGCCGCAAATCACTTGTCAGCGGCGAGATCATCCGCGCAAACGCGGCCTACCCGCCGCTGGTGGAAGCCGCGCGTATAGCAAACGAAGCCGCCGCTTCCGCGCTTGCGGCGGCGCAACGCATCGATACGGATATCGGCGAGCTGAACGTGCAGCCTGACTGGGCGGAATCCAACACGGATGCCGACGCATATATCCGCAATAAACCCGCCGTCCCCAATTCACCGGTGGATATCGGTGCGGCGGCGGCCTTCCACGCAGCGCAGCATGGACCGGACGGCAGCGATCCCGTTACGCCGATCTTGCACGCTTCCCGCCACGCTTCCGGCGGTGTGGATCCTGTTTCTGCGGAGAGCATCGGTGCGGCGTCACTTTCAGGCGGAAAAATTGCGGTTGATCAAGCAAGCGCAGCGACGGTAACACTTACCGAAAGCAGAGCGCTCATACTATCCGACGCAGGAAAACTCCTTCTGGCTAACTTCCCCGCAAACGGCTCCGTGACGGTTCCGGCCAACGCTGACGCCGCGTTTCCGACCGGCACAGAAATCGAACTTTGCCAATACGGAGAGGGTACGTTAAATGTGCTTGCCGCAAGCAGCGTTACGCTGGTTGCGCTCGACGATGCCACAGCCTTTGCCGGGCGGTATGCCTGCGCAGCGCTGAAAAAACTAGCGGAAAACGTCTGGCTGCTGGCGGGAGGCGTCTCATGAGGACTTGCCGACGCGCATGCGTTTATTTTGGAGGCGAACCGCAGTTTATCTTTACTGGGTCGAGCACCTTTATCGACGACGGGGACGGCAACTATCGCATTAAGTTTTTATCGAGCGGGATCCTGAACGTTTCCAGAAAGGTCGTGATCGACGCGTTCCTCGTCGGGGGTGGCGCAGGCGGAAAGCGTTCGAGCAACTACGGCGGAGGCGGAGGAAGCGGGCTGACGCTTGTTTGCCCGTCCGTTGCGCTTCAGCGCGGAGCGGATTATTCCATCGTAGTCGCAGCCACACAGATTGCGGAAGCGACGGATGGCAACACGACCTCGGCGTTCGGCTGCTCCGCGTCCGGCGGCACAGCCGCTTCGGCTCAATATGGCGGCGCAGGCGGCAGCGGCGGCGGAAGCGGCGGCCAGGAATCCTATCAGCGCGGCGCGGGCGGTAGCGACGGCGCCAGCGGTTCCGGCTCCACGCCCGGTTCGGGTCAGGGGACGACCACTCGTGAATTCGGAGAGTCAACGGGTACGCTTTACGGTGGCGCGGGCGGCGGCTACGACAAGGCCGGCGGCGCCGGCGGAGGCGGAAACGGCTACGGGTATGACGGCACGTCTACCGATGCTATGAGCGCAGCGGGCAATTCAGGCGGCGGCGCGGGCGGCGCATCCGGCGGAACACAATATAACTACGGTTACGGCGGCAGCGGTATCGTTGTAATCCGTAATCACCGTACAGTGTAAGGAGGAACAAAAGAATGGAACAACCGGTCAACTATGCACTCGTCGCAGACGGAATCGTAACCAATGTAATCTGGTTGCGCGCATCGAACGCAAATGATTTTCCGAACGCAGTCAACGTTGGCGATCAGCTTGTCGCAGCCGGAGACGCATATGCGGACGGTATTTTCACCCGGGACGGTACGATCGTTCCAACAGAAGCGGAGCGCATCGCCGCGCTCGAGCTGGAAGCGGAACAGTCTGACGAAGCCATCTAAAAAAAAGCGAATCAGAAAGAAGACGGCGAAATTTCGCCGTCTTCCGTTTTACGAGAAATGGAGCTTCGGGGGTAGTATGCGTCTTATTACTGTTGCTCGATATTGAACTCGTAGTCCTTGCCGGGGAGGATCGCATTTACAACGATACCGACAATTGCCGCAGTAGCCAGGCCGGAGAAGCTCAGCGTGCCGATGTTCACGACGCCCCAGACCAGTTCAGCGGAGTTGGAACCCATTGCCGAGCTTGTCTGTATGCCGAGGCCTGTCACCAGAATGAGTGCAGCAACGAGTACGTTGCGCATGTTCTTAAAGTCCACTTTGTTCTCCACGACGGTACGGACGCCGGTCGCAGTGATCATACCATAGAGTACGATCGAAATACCGCCGATGATGGCCGCCGGAATCGTGTTGACAAACGCTTCAAAGATGCTGACAAACGAAAGGATGATCGCAAAGCAAGCCGCAATGAACATAACTTTCGGGTCATATACACGCGTAAGCGCAACAACACCGGTATTCTCGGAGTAGGTTGTGTTCGCCGGGCCGCCCAGCATGCCGGCCAGAGAAGTGCCGACGCCGTCGCCAAGGAGCGTACGAGTCAGGCCGGGGTCCGCTATGAAGTTTTTGCCGCAGGTCGCGCCGATCGCGCAAATATCGCCGATGTGCTCGACCATGGCGGCGATCGCCACAACAACGAAGGTGAGCATCGTGCTGAAGTCGAACTTCGGGAAGAAGAACGGCGGGAACGCGATGATGTCGCTGAATCCGGACACCTTCAGACCCGAGAAATCGATCCATGCCGGACCAATCGCGGTCACGATGCAGGCAACGATGTACGAGCCGAAAATACCGATCAGGACCGGGAGAATTTTGATCATTCCCTTGCCCCAGATATTCGCGGCAATCACAATGATGATGGTCAGAATCGCAAGGATCCAGTTGTTGGCCGCCTGGTTAAACGCGAAATACGCGAGACCCAGACCGATGAGCATGATGATCGGGCCGGTGACGACGGGCGGGAACAGCTTCATGATACGCTTTGCGCCGAAAACCGCAAACAGCAGGGCAAATATCACATAGGTCAAACCTGCAGATACGATGCCGCCGGTTGCGTAAGGCATACCCAGCGTGCCGGCCGCCGCAGTGATCGCACCGATGAATGCGAACGACGAACCGAGGAATACCGGAATCTTGCGTTTGGTAATAAAGAAGAACCAGATCGTTGCAACACCGGCGCAGAACAAGGTAACAGAGATGGACATGCCGCAGATAATCGGCACAAGGACGGTTGCTCCAAACATTGCAAATACGTGCTGCAGACCCAGAACGAGCATCTTACCCGTTCCGAGCTCCTTAAAGCCATCGTAAATGCCTTCGACTTTCTTTTCCATTGAATTACCTCCTATTTTTTGAGTTCATTAGGTCTCCATTTCTCCGTTTATATCAAAAGAGCGCATCGGCTCTTGTGATACCGATCCATATGGGACCACGCGCCCGCCAAATGTCTGGCAAGAGCGCAAATACAGGTAGTTCAGGGGTTTTTCAAGGTTCATTTCGTGTCGGAAAATGTTGAAAGCTTTCAGCGGGCCGACGGTGTATGTCAAAACCCTATCTTGCCTACTATACACCGTGCGGCCATTGAAAGCAAGAATTACTTTTCTTTGCGTTCTTTCTTTTCGCGCAGTGCCTTGAGCACGTCGTCCGGCGTAATCGGCATCCGCGTGAAGCGTACGCCGATGGCGTTATACACCGCGTTTGCAATCGCCGGGGCACCGGGGACCATGAGTGGTTCGCCCACGCCGCGCGCACCATACGGGCCGGTCGGCTCCGCATGCTCGATGTACTTAACCGAGAATTCCGGGATATCGTCCGCCGTGGGAATCTTATAATCCATGAAGCTCTTGTTGAGCACACGCCCGTCTTTGAGCTTGAGTTCTTCAAAGAGCGCCGTGCCGAGCGCCTGCACCATCGCGCCTTCACTCTGCGCACAGTAGAGCGCGGGATTGACCACCTTGCCCGCATCAAAGCAAGAACTCATTTTCAACACTTTGATCATACCGGTTTCGGTGTCCACCTCGACCTCCGCCGCGTTGGCGCCCATCGTCCAGTATGCAGCCGGATGATACGTCGCCAGTCCGGTCTTTTTGTCAGTGTTGATGTTGTTTTCGAGCGTAAACGTACCCACGCCGATGGCTGGCCCGCCGTATCCGGAGCCGTCCGGGAACGCAATGCCCAGCGCGAACTCCGAAATCGGAAATCGCCGGTCAGGATAAATCCGGTGTACGACGTAGCCGTCCTCAAATTTGAGATCGCGCGCCACCGCTCCCATCTTGATCTCCGCCAGTCGCAGGATTTTGTCCCGCAGGTCTTCGGCGGCGAGCTTAACGGCGTTGCCGGCGCAGTACGTGGTGCGGCTGGCGACAGTCTGCCATTCGTACGGCGTGTAATCGGTATCCCCGCAAACGAACGTGATTTTGTCCGGCGGTACGGAGAGCACCTCCGCCGCGATCTGCGGGAGAACGGTCGAAACGCCCTGGCCCATCTCCTGCCCGCTGGACATGAGGATAAACGTGCCGTCCTCGTTCATGCGCAGGATGGCGCTGCTGCCGGCGTTAGTCGGCATAGACGGCGCTTTCCATCCGCCGGCAATCCCCTTAGCACGGATTTTCGCCGGATTTCCTGTCGGCTCGCAGGGTTTGTCGTACTCGATGTCGTTCGCGACCTCTTCAAGGCACTCCTGATAACCCGCGATATCCAACTTTTCACCCATGCCGGTATGCCCGCCGGGACGGATGCCGTTGATCCGGCGCACGTCCAGTTCGGAAACGCCAAGCGCCTTTGCAACCATATCGATATTCTGCTCGATGGCGAAATGGATTTCGCACATGCCGAATCCGCGGTACGGCCCGCCGACGGGGTGGTTCGTGTACACGCAATAGCTGTCCGTCCAGACGTTGTCGATATCGTAAGGGCCAGCGCTCGCCCATCCGCCGGCCTTGGTGATGTTCACGCCGTACTCGGTGTAAGCGCCGCCGTCCCAGACGAATTGGTTTTTAACACCCAGGATACGACCGTCGCTGCGGACGGCGGTCTTGATGGTCGCGTGCATGCCCTGACGGACATATGCGTTGACGAACTCGTCTTCACGGCTATACACCAGTTTGACCGGACGTCCCTGGCAGTGTTTAGCCAATGGGATGACGATGCCTTCAAGCGTCGTGCCAGCCTTGCTGCCGAACCCGCCGCCGACCGCGGGAGAAACCACGCGGATCTTATTGAGCGGGATAGCGAACGCGACCGAGAGCGCCTGCCGTACGGCGTAAGGCGACTGGCAGCTCGACCACACGGTCAGCTTTCCGTCCGCCTCGTATTTTGCCATACAGGCGTGCGGTTCGAGCGGCACGTGCTGCACGTGCGGCACGTAAAACGAATGTTCGAACACATGGTCCGCCTGTTCGCAGACCGCCTCAAAATCGCCCTTGCGCAGGACGTAATGGTGCGAAATATTCGTGCCCGCTTTCGGCAGGAAGATCGGTGCGATCTTGTAACTGCCGAGATCGGGGTGGATTATCGGCGCGTCCGGCTTCATGCCTTCGAGCGCGTTAGTCACGGCAGGCAGTTCTTCATATTCCACCTTAATGAGCTTGCAGGCTTCCGCGGCGATCTCCGGTGTGTCCGCGGCGACGGCGGCAACCGCTTCCCCCATGTATTTTGCCGTATCGCCCGGTTTCGCCATAAAGTAGCGGTCTTCAAGATAAAGCCCCGCACGGTTTGGGTACTCGTCGCCGCAGATTGCGCACTTTACGCCCGGCAGCTTCAACGCCTCGGACATGTCCACGGAGATAACTTTCGCGTGCGCATAGGGACTGCGGACACACTGCGCATAGAGCATGCGCGGCATGTACATGTCTTCCACAAACTCTAGTTCGCCCGTCACCTTGCGCACCGCGTCGGAGCGGTCGAACGTCTTGCCTACATACTTCAGCTCTTCCATCAGTTCGCACCTCCCCTGTTCTGTTCGGCGACGTCCTCGATCGCTTCGATGATACGGATATAGCCGGTGCAGCGGCAGAGGTTGCCCGCGATAGCGTGTTTGATTTCCTCGCGCGTCGGGGTCGGGTTGTCGTTGAGCAGAGCGGTTGCGCTCATTATGAACCCCGGCGTGCAGAAACCGCACTGCAGCGCGGCATGCTCGACAAAGGCCTTTTGCAGCGGCGAAAGGTTCCCGTCTCGATCGGCAACGCCCTCAATGGTCTGTATTTCCATACCGTCCATCTCCGGAGCAAGCACGAGGCAGGCGTTGAGCGGTTTGCCGTTGACGATAACGGTGCACGCACCGCATTCGCCCGCACCGCAGCCGACCTTCGTGCCGGTCAGATGCAGGTCCTCGCGGATAACGGTGAGCATCGTGCGGTTGGGCTGCACGTCCAGCTCGGTCAATTCGCCGTTGATAGTAAAACGAACGTGAATCTTCTTCATAATACGTCGCACCTCCTTACCGCAGCGTCCTGAGACTGTTGCGCACGATCACTTCGACCACGTCCAGGCGGTATGCCTTGCTGGCACGCACGTCGTCGATCGGCTTCACTTCCGTCCTGGCGAGCTTTGCCGCTTCTTCGATGAGTGCGTCGGTCAGCGCACTGCCGCGAAGCAGCGCCTCCGTCTTCGGCAGTCTTACGGGCGTCGGCGCGACCGCTCCGAAAGCGAGGCGGTACTCGTCGCCCGCTTTCACCGCCGTTCCGCAGATTGTCGAGAGATCGACTTCCTTGCGGCGCGCAACCTTGGTAAAAACGCCGGCCGCGCCTTCGATATACGGCACGCGGACCGCGGTGACGATCTCGTCGTCTGCCAGAACGGTCTTACGCACAAAGGTAATGAACTCTGTAATCGGGACCTCGCGCTTTCCGCGCGCGCTTTCCAGGCACATCACCGCGTCCATCGCGTAGAGCGGCGTGCCCGTGTCGCAAAGCGGCGAGGCGTTGACGATGTTGCCGATGCACGTCGCGCGGTTGCGCACCTGCACGCTGCCTATAGATTCCGCCGCGTCAGCCAGGAACGGATAATACGTCCTCACGTTTTCGTCCGCAGCAATCGCACCGACCGTTACGCATGCGCCGATGACCAGCCCGTCCGTTTTGTCGAACGTAATGGCGCCGAGCCCCGGAATGTGTTTGACGTCGATCACATAATCCGGCGAAATCAGGTTTTCGCGCAGTTGAATCACCACGTCCGTCCCGCCGTTGAACAGCACAGCCGCTTTCCCGTACCGCATGCGCAGTTCGGAAGCTTCCGCAATGGTCTTCGGCTGTAAATATTCGAATTCCTTCATTTGCAACCCTCCATAAAGTGCCGTGTCCGTCCGGCCCGGCCAAAAAGCGCGGCTGCCGGACGCCTCTGAGTGTGTTCGGTCGTTCTTTGCCTTTTACGAATGCCTGAAATAAGCGTTCCTGTTTACGGGGCGCTTTTTCCTGTACGCCGTTTCGGTTTTTCTGGGAACTCTTCCCTCGAAACGGTGCCGCATGGCGCGGTGGATTCGTGCTTCGCCGCCTGTGCTCAGGAAACGAAGATCGCTGAACCGCACGTTTTTGAAACGATAGACGGCAGCGTTACGTTACGAATGTGTTTTTGTTTTTGCAAAAAGTAGTGAAAGTTGTCCAGGTCTTTTTGAGAAAATGTCGCTTCAGGATGATTTATTATCGCAAGGAATGTATTGACGGAGTCGAAAAGCTGATTGGTAATCGCGTTATATTTATCTTTGGCAAGGCTGCCGTTGCTCGCGTGCGACTGAATTTCGTGCCGCAGGAAATAGAGGTCCCGAAGCGCTTCAAGATCGTCTTCGCCGACCGGATGTCCCAGTACGGCGCGGATTTCTTCCGGCTGCTGCACGGGTGGACGCATGCGCAACGCGCCTTCTCCGGCGGGTTCGACCAACAGGCTTGCGCCGCACTCGAGATGCGGCAGCACACCATCTGCCAATTCGCAGAATCGCCCGGCAAACCGGTCGCAGAGCGGGTGCATCCTGCGCTTGCGGTAGTATGAGATCAAGAGGAAGACTCCAGCCATGACCGCAACGGTAAGCAGGGAAAGCATCTGCGTCATTCATTCGCCTCCTGTCAGTATCGATAAAGGGAAGCGGACGGAACGGAGGTACGCCCCGGCCGCCTCCAGTGTTTTTATTAATTATACATCATCAAAACCGTCGAACGCAACGACACGCGAAATGCAGCTCTCGCCTTCGACCAGTTTCCACGGGAAAATGCCGATTACGCAGCGTTTGTTGGAGAGCTTTTCAATGTCTCCGCCGAGGCACTCGGCATGGATCGATTCATACGGCTTGCAGAACAGCTCGATGTGCATGGCCTGATAGTGCTCCGGCCAAGGGTACACTTCATTGAGCGGTTTGCCGTATTTCTCGCGGAAGATCTCGTCGCATTTTTGGGCTTCCAGCGGCTCCCAATCACGGATTTTCGTGTTCATCGGATGGTCCGCGCTGCCGCAGTCCACACCGATCCAGCGGATTTT
>CAYTHS010000039.1:0-22184 GCA_964437665.1 uncultured Oscillospiraceae bacterium | reverse complement strand
TTTCAACAAGAATATGCAAGTTGAGTCGGCGAAAATGCGCTTTGCGGATTTTGGAAACACACCCTAAAGCGATTAATCTCCGGATACCGCCGGACTGATACGTCGTCCGGATTGGGCGGGCCGATTCGTTATTACTCAAAATAACAACCTGCTAACGGTCAAAGCAAGTGACTTGACCGTCAGCAGGTTGTCAGGATTGCCCGTAGCTTCCATGTCCCGAAGTTACGGACCGTCGTCGGCGGCATGCGCCAAAACCGCCGTTATGCGAATGCGTGATAGATCGCGCGCACCGCAGCCGGCAGATCGTCGTTTTCGATGCCTACGATAATATTCATCTCCGAAGAACCCTGATCGATCATGCGCACGTTCACGCCCGCCTCGTAGAGCGCACCGAAAAGCCGCGCGGCTACGCCGAGCGAGCGGATCATCCCTTTACCGACGGTTGCGACCAGCGCCATATTGGAATGCAGTTCAATCGACTGCGGCTCACAGTCGCGCTGAATCTCGCGCAGAACGGCTTCGAGATGCTCTTTGAGCTTCGCATCGGAGATCACAAGGCTCATGGTGTCGATACCGCTGGGAATGTGTTCAAAGGAGATGTTGTAACGGTCCAGCACACGTAATATCCGGTAGCCGAACCCCACTTCGTTGTGCATGTTGTCTTTATACACGGTGATGACCGTAAAACCCGTGCGCCCGGCAACGCCCGTAAGAACGCCTTCACGCTTGTAATACTTGAGGTATCCGTCCGGAATAATCATCGTGCCCTCGTCCTCTGGACGGTTTGTGTTGCGCACGTTGATGGGAATCTGCGCGCGGCGTACCGGGAAAATGGCATCCTCATGCAGAACGGTCGCCCCCATATAGCTCAGTTCGCGCAGTTCGCTGTAAGTTACGATCGAAATCACCTTCGGATTGTCCACAATCCGCGGGTCCGCCATCAGAAAGCCGGAAACGTCCGTCCAGTTTTCATACACGTCCGCCTGAACGGCGCGCGCAACGATGGAACCGGTGATGTCGCTGCCGCCGCGGGAGAAGGTTTTAATGCTGCCGTCGCGTTTGCGCCCGTAAAATCCGGGAACAACGACGCGCGCGGTGCTTGAAAGCATCTGCGTCCATTTCTGGGTAGTTTCATCGTCGTATGTCCCGTCCGAATGGAAACTGATAAGCTCCGCCGCGTCAAGAAAACCAAAGCCGAGGTAGTCCGCCAGCAGTAGTCCGCTTAAATATTCGCCGCGGCTTGCGATATAGTCTTCGCTCGCGCCGGAAATGATGTTTTTTTTGATAGCGGAAAGCTCTGCGGCAATGTTCGTTTTCAGCCCCAGTTCGGATTCGATGCCAACATAACGTTCGACGATCTGATCATACGTTTCATCAAAGCAAAGCCCTCCGATGTGCTGCGCATAACAAAGATACAGCAAGTCCGTGATCTTCTCGTCGCCGGGGAAACACTTGCCCGGCGCGGAAGGCACGACGTATTTGCGCGCTTTGTCGGCCGCAACGATGTCCCTGACTTTTTTGAAGCTTTCAGCGTTGCAAAGGCTCGTTCCGCCGAATTTGACTACCTTAACGGCCACCTAGGCATCCCTCCGTTCCTGTCGGCACGCATTTTCACGCACCGAAACGCGATTGGTTTCATCGATTATACCTTCTCGATAGCGCGGCATTCCATATAGTACCGTTTTTCGTTCGCTTCGCCCATGGAGAAGGTCTTTCTGGGCAGCGCGCCGTCTAGCACCACGGTCGAGAAAAACTCGCTCTTTTTCATCGCCGGAAGCAAAAAACCGATTGCGCCGCCTTTTTTTGAAAGTTCTTTTACAACGTCGGCGCCGTGGATATAGTCCACCTCCGTGCCGGCGATCTCGTTAAGCAGCTCGTCGATGGCCGCCTGCAGCGTACCGACCGACAACTGCGTGCGCGGATCGCTCACAACAAACGCCCCTTCGACTTCGCCGGTGATGAACGGAATGATATGCTCGTCTCCGCCCTGGGCGCAGGGCAGGCGGCCAAGTTCCACGCGCGCGCTGCCGTTCTGCGCTTTCAAGTGGCGCAGCAGCGTTTCGATTGCGCGGTTCCCGCTCGCGCCGAACACCACGCGATGGATCGGCTCGAATACGATGCCTTCGTCATGCACGTTCTCGACCTCCACCAGCGCGTACCGGGCGGGATGTCCCGCCCATTCGCTTTCGGGAATGCCCGTTTTGATCTTTTCCCAACATGCTTTCGCCGTTGCGAAACTGTGGTTCCCGTCTCCCATGGCGAAGAGCATCGGTGCGCGTTCGCCATATTTTTCGCGGAAGCGCCCTGCGTCCTTCAGTCGGCCAAGCGCGTTCAGAACACCGTAAACGTCGTCCTCGCCGGAAACAAGGTGACCGGTAATATGACCGCCCGCCTGCATCAGGTCGGTGTCGTACAGCTTTTTCAGCGTGTTCTTCTTGTGTGTGAGCGGCTCTATGACCGTACGGTCCGGGTCGTCGATCAGCACCAGAATATGCGGAAGCTCGATCGGCGCGCCCTCGCGGATACGCATCCGCGGGGGGATGCGTGAAACAATGGTGCCCTCGCTCGCGCGGATCAGCGTTTCCGAACCTTTCGCGTAATCATACGCCTCCAGGTCCAGCGCCATCATCAGGCCCGTGCGTGTGCTGCCGCCAACGGTGCGCGTAACGAGCACGAATCCCTGCGGCATTTCTTCCAGAACGCCCCGGTCCAAGTATTCGCGCATATGCGCTTTTTTGCCGGCGATCCGTTCTTCTTCACCGGGTTTTTCAAGATACGCCTCCGGCAGGATAAGCTCAAGCGTTGACGGTGACTTTCCGACGATGCGTTTGGCTTCCTCCCAATATTCGGGCTGTGAAGTAAACTGGTCGCATGCCACGACCGCCCACTTATAATAATTCGCCCCCTGCTTCGGCAGAAGGACGCGCGGCACTTCAACCGCAACATCGTTTTGATACCGTTCTTCCATCTTCCCATATCCTCCGTTCACAGTGTCTTCCGCGCGCCGCCGGCGGCCGAACACTCCCGCGGCAACACGCGCTCCCCAGCAAACAAAAAGTCGTATTGCGGGTATTATATCTTAATTAATTTTAGTTTTCAACAGCATGCGCGCCAAATGCGCCGTTTCTCAATTTTTTGCTCCGTCAGGCGCAGAAAAAACACGCGGACAGTCAGCCGCCGAGCGTTGCGACCATGACCGCCTTGATGGTATGCATGCGGTTCTCCGCCTCGTCAAAAACTACGCTGTGGCGCGAGCGGAACACTTCGTCGCTGACCTCCATCTCCCCGAGGCCGAATTTTTCGTGGATTTCCCTTCCAACCGCCGTATTTCGATCGTGGAAAGCTGGCAGGCAATGCAGGAACAAAGCGTTTGGATTGCCGGTCCTGCGCATCATGTCCATGTTCACACGATAAGGCTCAAGCAGCGCAATCCGCTCGGCAAACTGCGCTTCCTCGCCCATGGATACCCAAACGTCCGTATATATGGCGTCCGCGCCTTCGACCGCATCGATCGTTTCCGAAAAGGAAATCTTCCCTCCGTTCGATTCTGCAAGGACGCGCATTTCGGCGGCAAGGGTTCCGTCCGGCCAAAGCGCTTTGGGCGCTACCGCTGTAAAAGACAGCCCCATCTTTGCCGAGCCGATCATGAGCGAATTACCCATGTTGTTGCGCGCGTCGCCAACGTAAACGAGTTTCGTTCCTTTCAGCGGCTTACGCGTGTGCTCCTCGATCGTCATTAAATCGGCGAGCACCTGCGTTGGATGGTAGCGGTCCGTCAGCCCGTTCCACACCGGCACGCCGGAAAACCGCGCAAGGTCCTCCACCAGCGACTGCGAAAACCCGCGGTATTCAATGCCGTCGTAAAACCGGCCGAGCACTTTTGCGGTGTCTTCCAGCGATTCTTTCTTCCCCATTTGACTGTTGTTCAGAAACGTCACGTGCGCGCCTTCGTCCAGCGCCGCAACCTCGAACGCACAGCGTGTTCGCGTGCTGGTCTTGTCGAACAGCAGTACGACGTTGCGGTTTTTCAGCCGCATCGGGAAAGTACGTTCCTGTTTTTCCCGCTTCAGATCATGGCTCAGATCGAGCAGAGAGCGAATCTCTTCCGTCGAGTAGTCCAACAGAGTCAAAAAACTTCTTCCACGCAGGTCCATTTACTTCCTCCCAAGTGTTTATTTTTTGAAAAGTTTCAGGGGTTTTTATGCCCCTCCCACGCATTCCCGCCAGATCGGCATGCTCATACAACGAGGTCCGCCGCGTCCGCGGGAAAGCTCCGCACTCGGTATTTCGTGTACGATTACGCCGTGATCGCGCAGAATGCCGTTGGTCACATAATTGCGTGAAAAAGCGATCACTTCGCCCGGTCCCACCGCAAGCGTGTTCGTCCCGTCGTTCCATTGCTCACGCGCGGCGTCGATGGCGCTTCCGCCGCCGCATTCGATCAGTTCGACCTGTTCGATCTGCAGCGCTTCGCGGAATACGTCCGCAAGTTTATGCCGCTGCGGCACGACAACGACCGAACCGTTTTTCTTGACGAGCGAGAAAGCCTTCAGCCGCGGCAGGATCGACGGATGAATTGTAAATTTATCCCTGTCGACCATAGTCATAACGGTGTCCAGATGCATGTAGGAACGTACCTTCGGGATATCGATCGCAAGCACGCGCGTAACGCCCGTTTCTCCGTTGATCAGCTTGTCCGCCAGCGCTTCCACCGCGTTCGGATTGGTTCTCTGTGAAATACCGACGGCAACCACCTCGTCTGAAAGCACCAGAACGTCCCCGCCCTCTATGGGAAACGGATCGCTTCTCGAATGCAGTATGGGCGTGTTGCGATAGGTCGGATGAAATGCGAAAAGATAACTCCCGAACAGCGTTTCGCGCGCGCGCACACGGTTGGCCATGCTTGAAATGCAAACGCCCCCGCCCACCATGAAGAAAGGGTCGCGGGTAAAGTAGAGATTCGGCATCGGATCCACGTAAAACGGATACGCGTCGTCGATATAATCCACAAGATGCCTGTGCTCTCGTATGCCAAGTTCATTTTTCCGTACGCCTCGCACCATGGCCGCGAGCATCTGCGGCACGGGCATCTCCAGCAGATATGCGCGTACGGCGTCTTCCGCCCCGCGAGCGGAAATACCCGCTTCCGCAATGAAATCGTCGGCGATACGCGCTTTAATATCTGTATCCGAAACGGCCTCAGCCGTTAAATCGAGCAGATAGTCGACCTGCACGCCGCAGTCCCGAAGCGTTTCGGCAAAGCGGTCGTGTTCTTCGCGAGCATGCACAAGATACGGGATATCCTCAAAAAGCTGCCGCGATAAATACTCCGGCATCAGATTTTCGAGTTCCTGCCCGGGACGATGCAGCAAAACGCGCTTTAAACGTCCAACTTCGCTTTTGACCTGAATGGGAGAATCCATGTTTGACTCCAATCGTTTGTTTTTGCCTCCGCCTTCCAGCCCGGCCGGTTACGGCTGAGTTTTCGTTGCTCCGATTGCATAATAATCCGTCAACCAAAAAGAAATTTACTTTTTGTCCCGTTCTTTTGAAAACGACGGGACAGCCCGATAAATTCCGCTGTTTCTATTGTATCAGGCGACGCGCTGAAGAAAAGATTTTTTAAAAAATATATCATTTTTACTTGACAAGCCGGCGGAATGATGCTAGATTATCTCCAATATCATATATTCTATATGAAAGGAGTCGCAGAATGCCGCAGGCTATAGTCATGCACAATCAAAAAAACGCCACGCCGTATCGGACTATGGCTGGTTTTGCCTGCGCATGCGCCGCCGCTATCCTGATTATTCGCACGCTCAACGTTCTTACGTTGAGCGTTTTGTTATTGTCTGTCGCTGTAATTCTAGTTGGTCTTGTCATTCGACTGGTACTGGCCAGAGGCCCGAACGCGGAACGAACCTGAATACCTGTTTAGAGGATTCAAAGGCGGTTCCGTATTCGGAACCGCCTTTTGTGTATCATACACCGTTTTTTATAAGTTTCAATACGCAAGCGCGTTTTTGAAAAGAACAATAAAAAGCCAGGAGGAAACAAAGATGAAAAAATTGCTCTGCATCGTATTGGTCATGATGATGGCATTTGCCACGCTGGCCGGCTGCACGGCGAAAACCGACACGGCCGCTGCAGGCGAGGCGGCGGACACCACCGAACAAACGACCGAAACAGCGACCGAAGCGACTTCTTCGGACGACGAAACCATTAAGGTCGGCATCCTCGGCCCGCATACCGGCGATTATGCGGTATACGGCCTTGCCGTTAAAAACGGCGCACAACTCTATATCGACCAGGTCAACGCGGCAGGCGGCGTAAACGGTAAGCAGATTGAAACCATCGTTTACGACAATAAAGGCGACTCGACCGAAGCGATCACGGCGTTTACCCGCATGGTCGACGAAGGCATCACGGCGCTCATCGGCGACGTGCTCACCGGCAACACCATGGCGGTCGTCGGTGAAGCATATCCGATCAATATGCCGATGATTACGGCTTCCGCGACCGCAGCCGCCGTCACCTATGACGAAACGACCGGCACCATCTACAGCAACGTATTCCGCACATGCTTTATCGATCCGTTCCAGGGCGAAAAGATGGCCGAATATGCCGCCGATAAGCTCGGCGCCTCCACCGCGGCGGTCCTGACCATGACCGGCAACGATTATTCCGTCGGTCTTGCGGACGCATTTAAAGCCAAGTGCGAAGAAATTGGCGTTACGCTCGTAGCCGAAGAAGGTTATTCCGAAGGCGACGTGGACTTTAAGTCCCAGCTGACCAACATCCTCGCGGCCGCTCCGGACGTAGTGTTCTGCCCGAACTACTACCAGGACGACGGCATGATCGTAACCCAGGCGCGTGAAATCGGCCTGACCGCCACGTTCCTCGGCGGCGACGGCTGGGCGGGTGTTTCCGCTTACGCCAGCGCCGAAGATCTGGAAGGCAGCTATTTCTGCTCCGCCTATGCGCCCGGCTCGACCGACGCGGTCAAGGCCTTTGAAGAAGCCTACACCGCAGCATATGGCGCGGATTCTTTGAACATGTTCGCGGCGACCGCGTACGACGCGGCGATGGTTCTCGTAGCAGCTCTGACAAAGGCCGAGGAATCCGGCGCGGCGCCAGCCAGCGACGAATACAAGCAGGCGATCATCGACGGCATCAAGAGCGAAGGCGCTTCCGTAGAGGGAATCACCAGCGAAACGGGTTATACCTTCGACGAATACAATAACCCGATCAAGAGCGCGGTCATCATGACGGTTGCCGACGGCGCTGAGACCTTCAAAGAAACCTATTAATCCGCGTCTGTAAGTACAATCGGTAAACATCACGTCCCGTGCCGCGTCCAAACAGCGGCGCGGGACGCCCCCGTGTTTTAACCCCGCGGCGGCTTCAGCCGCCCACCGGAGGAAGGTAAGAGTATGTCCGTCTATTCTACGATACTGCGGCAGATCGTCAACGGTCTGCAGGCCGGCTCGATCTATGCCCTGGTCGCGCTCGGCTACAGCATGGTGTATGGCATCATCACGCTGCTAAATTTTGCGCACGGCGACATCATTATGATCGGCGCGTACATTGCCTGGATTTCCATGGCAAAGTTCGCTACGAATCCTGTGTTCGCCATTCTTGCGGCAATCCTCGGCTGCACGCTGCTCGGCGTGTTTATCGAAAAAGCCGCGTACAAGCCCTTGCGAGGCGCACCGCGGATTTCCCTTTTGATCACGGCAATCGGCGTTTCCTTTTTGCTCGAGAATGCAGCGCAGATGGTATTTGGAGCCAGCGCGCAAGTCATTCCGAGCTTTTTCAGTATCCCGGCTCTTTCGCTCGGTTCAATTAATATTTCGGGAAACGCGATTGTTACGCTGATTATTTCCGCCGTGTCCATGATCCTGCTCACGCTTCTGGTACAGAAAACAAAGATGGGCAAGGCCATGCGCGCGGTCAGCGAGGACACCGACGCCGCACAGCTTATGGGCATCAACATCAACAGCACCATCACGTTCACGTTCGCCATCGGCAGCGCGCTGGCCGGCATCGGCTCGGTGCTCTACTGCTCCGCCTACCCGCAGGCGACGCCGACGATGGGAGCGATGCTGGGCTTAAAAGCATTCGTCGCGGCAGTGCTGGGAGGCATCGGCTCGATCCCGGGCGCAATGATCGGCGGGTTCGCCATCGGCCTGGCGGAGGCGCTGGTCTCGGCGGTCGGCCTTTCCGTATGGAAGGACGGCGTGGTGTTCGCAATCCTGATCATCGTGCTGCTCGTCAAGCCCACGGGCTTCCTGGGCAAGCCGATGCAGGAAAAGGTTTGAGGTGGCAACATGAGTCAGTATAAAAAAATCCCGATGGCGCTGCGCTATCTGATCAATACGCTGTTGTTCGCCGCATTCCTGCTTGGCGGGACCGCGCTGGTCAAGGGCGGTGCTGTCAGCAATTACTATACGAAAGTTCTGATGCTCCTCGGCATCAACATCATCCTGACGGTCTCCTTGAATATCTCGACCGGCTATCTCGGTCAACTGCCGCTCGGTCACGCCGGGTTCATGGCGGTCGGCGCGTACGCCTCCGCCATCTTCATGACGCGCGTAGGGCTGGATACGTCTCTGGCGTTTCCGTTCGGCCTGCTGATCGGCGGGGTCGTCGCCGGATTGTTCGGTATTCTGATCGGCATCCCGGCGCTGCGGCTCAAGGGCGACTATCTCGCCATCATAACGCTTGGTTTCGGCGAGATCATCCGCGTGGTGCTGCTTAACATCGACAGCGTGCTCGGTTTTAAGCTGACCTACGGCGCGGCGAGCCTGAAGAGCATCCCGAAAACCACAACATTTTTTAACACGTTCCTCTGCGTGGGCGTCGTGTGCTTTTTAATTCATACGATGATGAAATCCCGCCACGGCCGGGCAATCCTTTCCATCCGCGAAAACGAGATCGCCGCAGACGCCTGCGGCATCCACGTTACTTATTATAAAGTGCTCGGGTTTGCGGCAAGCGCGTTTTTTGCAGGCGTCGCCGGCTCTCTCTACGCGGGTTATCTCGGTATCCTGAATCCTTCGAGCTTCGGTTTTATGAAATCCATCGAGATCCTCGTGATGGTCGTGCTCGGCGGGATGGGTTCTATGGTCGGCTCCGTGCTTTCGGCAACGGTGCTCACCGCCGTGCCGGAGATGCTGCGCGCATTTTCGGGATACCGTATGATCGTGTACTCTCTGCTGTTGATCGTCGTGATGATCTTCAAGCCCTCGGGACTGATGGGCATGTATGACTTCTCGCTTTCACATATGCTCGAAAAAATTGTTAACTGGAAGCCAGGGCGGAAGAAATCCGCTGGAAAGGCGGGTGAAGAAAATGGATAACCTCGTTCCGCTGCCAAGCCTCGGTATGATTCCGGAACGCGACCTCGGCACAACGCCGATTCTGGACATCCATCATCTCGGCATTGACTTCGGCGGCCTGCACGCCGTGGACGACTTTAACCTCGTAATCGGCCGCACTGAGATCGCCGGACTGATTGGTCCAAACGGCGCGGGTAAAACGACGGTGTTCAACCTTCTGACCAACGTCTATACGCCCACACGCGGCGTTATCCTGCTTGACGGCATGGATATCCGCGGTAAATCGACGCACCAGCTCACAAAGCTGGGCATCGCGCGCACGTTCCAGAATATCCGGCTCTTTAAGGACCTCTCGGTGGAGGACAACGTAAAGATCGGCCTTCACAATGCGTTTACATATTCCCTGCTGAACGCGATGTTCCGTCTGCCGTCTTACTGGACGAGCGAACGCAAAGCGCATGAAACCGCGCTGGAACTGCTCTCGATCTTCGATATGCAGCATCTGGCGGACCAGCCTGCCGGCTCGCTGCCCTACGGCGCGCAGCGCCGCCTCGAAATCGTCCGTGCGCTGGCGACCAGCCCCAAACTGCTGCTGCTTGACGAACCCGCGGCGGGCATGAACCCGTCGGAAACGGGCGAGTTGATGGAAAACATCCGCAAAATCCGGAATACGTTTGAAATCGCCATCATGCTCATCGAACACGACATGAATCTGGTCATGGGTATCTGCGAAGGCATCGCGGTACTCAACTACGGCAAGATCATCGCCAAAGGCACGCCGGTACAGATCAAGTCCGATCCGGTCGTGATCGAAGCGTATCTTGGCCGCGGAAAGGGGGCGAGCGCCTGATGCTGAACGTACAGAACCTCAATGTCTATTACGGTAATATCCATGCCATCAAGAACGTTTCGTTCTCGGTTGAATCCGGTGAAATCGTGTCTCTGATCGGCGCGAACGGCGCGGGCAAATCGACCATCCTGAAAACCGTCTCCGGTTTGCTGCGCACCAAGACGGGCGACGTTACCTTTGAGGGAAAAAGCCTCAAAGCCGTAGCCCCGCACAAGATCGTCTCCCGTGGTATCGCGCACGTGCCGGAAGGCCGCCGCGTGTTCCTGCAGATGAGTGTGGAAGAAAACCTCGAAATGGGCGCATTCACCGCGCCGCACACGACCATAGAAGGATCGCTCGCCAACGTATACGAGCGCTTTCCCCGCCTGAAGGAACGCCGCAGACAGGTTGCCGGTACGCTCTCAGGCGGCGAGCAGCAGATGCTCGCCATGGGCCGCGCGCTCATGTCCCGCCCTAAGCTCATGATGCTGGATGAACCTTCCATGGGTCTTGCGCCAATCCTTGTCGAG
Source organism: uncultured Oscillospiraceae bacterium (assembly GCA_964437665.1). GTDB lineage: Bacteria > Bacillota > Clostridia > Christensenellales > CAG-138 > UBA7703. Next base: position 11,484 of record CAYTHS010000039.1, on the reverse strand, counting down.
CAGATTTTCGAGATCATTCAGGAGCTCAACAAAACCGGCACGACGATCCTGCTCGTCGAGCAAAACGCGCTTATGGCCCTTTCCATCGCAACGCGCGGGTATGTTTTGGAAACCGGCAAAATCGTCCTGCATGCGCAGGCAAAGGAATTGCTTGCCAACGACGCGGTTAAAAAAGCCTACCTCGGCGGCTGAGCCGCAGGGCAAGGCGGCCGCAAAAGCCACGCATGAATTGCGCGGCTGAGACCGTCAAAAAACTTGTTTTTTGACGGAGTAACCACGTTTTGCCTCTCGTCCTTCGGACTCCCGGGCGGCAAAACGCACAGAAAAACCGTCCGAAATGGACGATCGTACTGCGCCGGACAAACCGGCGCAGCTGGAATATACAGGTTAAGGGTTGCGACCTTTAACAATCCTAAGGACTTTTTTAACAGGCTGAAGCCGCGCATGAATTGCGCGGCTTTATATTTTTGTTCAGACGGCAGGTGTCAAACGAACGGAAACGGTTTGATCTCGTCGTCCGTTACAAGGAATGCTTCCCGTGCAAGCCGGGCAAGCGGCGTATCGGAACGGCTGTCCGAATAGAAACGGTCGATCTCGACCTCCGGCCGTTCGGCACGCAGGCGGCGTACTTTTTCTTCCCCGTGACAGTTTGTCCCGTCGTATACGCCGGTTTTGGGATCGACTCTCGACGCAATGAGCGCCACGCCGAGCCGGTCGCACACGGGTTTGAGCAGAAACTCCGGTGAAGCGGAAATGATCAGGTCGTCCGCCCGCTTCTGCCCAAGGTACCATTGTTTCAGGTTTCCCTCGCGAGCGCCCCAAAATTCGGCAATTTCCCGCTCCATGTCCGGTACAAACGTAAAATAACGGTAGAAACGCTGTTTGGAGCGCGTTTTATCGCGCCGGTGAATCGCAAAATCGATCATCAGGGGAACCGAGCCGAAAACATCCTGCCTGACGCGCGGGTATTTATTGCGGCAGTGCATATAAAAGTCGAAAGAGGAATCTCCTCGGTAGATCGTATCGTCAAAATCGTAAACGTTTATCAGCATCGGGTCCTCCCGTCGGCGCCAAGCACCAGTTCCGGCAAACGCTTCGGTTCGTCCGTCATGCAGACCGCGCCCGACGCGAGCAGTTCCGCCACAGTCCGGAATCCCCAGGTAACGCTCACGCACCGCATGCCCGCGTTGCGGGCAAATTCGACGTCGACGTCCGAGTCTCCCACATAGACGGATTCCTTCGGCGTAACGCCAAAAAAGTTCATCGTAAAATTCAGCGAGTCCGGCTCGGGCTTGACCGCGAACTTGTTCGTCCGTCCGAGCACGAGGGAAAACATGTCTTTGGGGTACAATGCGTCAACGACCCGGATTGCGTCCGCGTGCGGCTTGTTGGAAACCACCGCGAGCTTCACCCCGGCGGCCTTTATCCGCTTCACCGCGTCGATCATGCCGTCATATGGTTTGGATCGTTCGAGCGAGTGTTTTTCATAATGCCGCTGGTAAATCTCCAGCATACGCGGCGCAAGCTCGATTTTGTCCGGCGGCACCGCGTGCTCGGACATATATCCCGTGCTGTGACCTACGATCGCGGAAACCTGTTCTTCGCTCAGCTGCGGGAACCCGCATTCCGCCAACGCATAATTCACGCTGGCAGCCAGGTCTGAAAGAGTGTTGACAAGCGTGCCGTCCAAATCAAATACACAAAGTTTTACCATTCACTTCTCCTATAATCCCATCAGGATGCCGAACTGGCCGAGCAGCACCAAAAGCGTGCCGAACACGACCGATCCGGTTTGTTTTTCTTTCTGAAACATGCGCGCAAAGAGCATCACAAACAAAATAGTCAGAATGCCGATGGGCGCAAGATAACTGATTTCTCCCCTTTGCGCCGCATAATAATCGCACGCATAGCTCCCGGCAAGGCTGAGCCCCGCCAGCGAAACGCCAACCCAGCCGCGCGCGCTAAGATCGCCGAGGGTTTTCTGCTTGCCACGGGCAAAAACAAACGCCCAGAGGATTACGCAGGCGGCGATCGACCGTCCCGCATGGAACAGCGTGTCGTCGAACGCCTCGCCAAGCATGCCGCGCTTGATCAGCGCCGTACCCGCGGCGGACAGCGCCGCTATCAGCGCATAGAAAATCCCCAGCCGTCCGCCGATATTCTTCATGTCGCTTTCAATAAAGACCAGGCCAAGGAGAATCACAATGATACAGCATATCTTCCAAAGTCCCATCGCAGTACCGAAAAGAAAATGGGAAGCAACCGTTGAAAGGATATAGCCGAGTCCGTATACCGGGATAACCTTGCTTACAAACCCACCGGTCAGCGCGGTGAACAGGCAGAGCCAGGTCAGTGCGGACAGAAGGCCGCAGAGCGCAAGGTAAAGGTACTGTGTCCTTTGCAGCCTCAAAAGCGGCAAAAGCCCGTCGTTGACGGTCAGCAGCACCGTAAGCGCGCCCGCAAGCATCAGCGCAAACATCGCCGCCGCAGAGGACGGGTCCGCGCTTTTGGCGCCGCAACGCATCCAACTCGGCGTAGCGCCGAGAAAGATCGTGCCGCCAAGCGCAAACGCGATCCAGATCAGAAGATTGCGGATTGCCAACGGGTCCAGTTCCATAAGCCGCCTCCATGCTCATATGACAAGGTATTGTACCACATATACGGCTTTGCGCTCAACCGTGCGAAAACTATTCGCACACTTCGTCACGCGGCTTTCCACCTGATACGTTCCGGGGAAATATGCTATACTGAAACAAAAGAGCTTGGAGGTAACCCGTCATGTGCGATACGCTCGGCGTCGTTTCCGGCGGCAGCGCCTTGTTCGCTAAAAACAGCGACCGCAGCCCCAACGAAGCCCAGGTAACGGAGTTCCATCCCGCGCGCGCCTGCAAAGAACGCGACCTCGCGACAACCTATATTACCATCCCGCAGGCAAAAGAAACACTTGCCGTGCTGCTTTCCCGCCCATGCTGGATCTGGGGCGCGGAGATCGGCGTCAACGAAGCCGGCGTAGCCATCGGCAACGAGGCGGTTTTTACCAGAGGCGCCTACGGGAAACCCGCGCTCACAGGCATGGACCTGCTGCGCCTCGCGCTCGAACGCGCGCAAAACGCCGGCAACGCGGTAAACATAATCACCGAACTGCTCGAAACTTACGGCCAGGGCGGCAACTGCGGCTACGACCACGCATTCTATTATGACAACTCCTTTCTTATCGCGGATCAAAACAGCCTCTTTGTGCTCGAAACCTGCGGTAAAAAATGGGTCGCAAAACAATATGCTGCCGCATCCATCAGCAATCGCCTTTCCATCGGTCCGGACGGGGACCGTTACGGCGGCGGCGCATGCGATTTCCGCCGGGCGCACACGGACCTGCTGTTCACCGCGTTTTCCGGCTCGAAAAAACGGCACGCGCAGACAAGCTGCGCGCTGGAAAACATAAAAAGCGTATCGGACGCCGCCGCGGCGCTGCGCACACACGACGAAAGCGTAAACAACCCGTTTACAAAGGGTTCGGTTGCAAGCTGCTGCATGCATTACGGCGGCGCGGTGGGCGACCAAACCACGGCAAGCATGATCGTCGGACTGGGCGGCGGCGTTCCGACCGTCTATCTCACCGGAACGTCGCTGCCATGCGTTTCGCTCTTTAAACCATATCGTTTCGGCAACCCCGCGCGCCTGCCCGTGAGCGCCCCGGACGCCGCCGAAGCGGACGGCTATTGGCGCGCCGCGGAGACTTATCGCAGGGCGCTGCTCGGCAAAACGCTCCCGCAGTCGTTTTATGACGAGCGCGGCGCGCTCGAGCAAAGCTGGCTTGCCGACGTTTCTTCCGACGCGCAGTCCATGGACGAACTGCTGATCCGCGCGGCACGCGAAGAGAAAGCGTTTTACGCAAAGTACGATCCGGAAAAACTGCCCGCCTCACCGGTGAAAAAGCCCTTTACCGGCAACTGGAAGAAGAAAAACGAAGCCTTCCGCGCGCATTCCGGGGCCGGTACGCTGCAAGAGGGCACGGCATGAACGTCGATTATCGAAAACGTCTCGGCGAGGGCGTTTCCTATCTTGTCGACGAACGGAGGATCGTCACCGGCATCGCGGGCGCATACGGCGGCCTTACCGGCGGAGAAACATTCGTTTCCGGCAATATCCGCGAGGTACGGCTCGAAAACGGCGAGTTCGTGCCGGACGCCGCGCCGATGGACGAAACCTCGGTATTCGACCTTGCGTCCGTCACAAAACTCTTTACCTGCATCGCAATCATGCAGTTATCCGAACGCGGCAAACTATCGCTGAACGACCCGATTGGCAGCCTCGACCCGCGTTTTGTGCATATCCGTGACGCAAGCGTCGAAGGGCTGCTTTCGTTCCGCTACGCGTTGCGCACAAGCGCGCGCGTCGATCAGGCGGGCGGCGCTGCGGAAGCAAAACGGCTGCTTTTCGATGTCCGCCGCGCGCCGGCGCCCAAACGCAGGTTCTACACCGATATGGGCGCAATGGTGCTGCGCTACGTGGTCGAATCCGTATCCGGACAGCCGTATTTTGAGTACCTGACGCAAAATATCTTTCGCCCGCTCGGTATGGCGCATACCTTCGCGGACGTTCCACAGGCCCTCCTTCCCAATACGGTTTGCTGTAACTACGAACGGACGGTTTCGGACGGCAGTTGTTTCGTTGATACGCATTGCCCCGCCGGGACCGTACACGACCCCAAAGCGCGGTTGATGCGCCGCGGCGAGGCGGGGCCCTGCGGGCACGCGGGGCTGTTCTCCACGCTTACGGACATGAAACGCCTGGCGGAAGGGTTGCTGCGGGGCGAACTGCTCCAACGTGAAACGCTGACGCGCATCGGCGTGAACCGCACCGGCGGGAAGCTTCCGGACGGAACATACTCGCAACATATGGGGTATCTCTGCTACGCAAAGCATCCTGTCCAGACTTTCAGCGAGGTACCCGTTTGCTTTGGCGAACGCACAATTGCGCTCAACGGTTTTACGGGGAACCATTTCTCGGTCGATCCCGACAGGAATCAATACATGATTCTGCTGGCTAACCGCATCCACAACCGTGTCACCACGCTGACCGGCCGCGCCGACCCGGACGACCATACCGAAACCACGCGCTGGGATGATGGAAAAACCTACATCGTTTCGCAGAATTTCGTTTACTTAAAAGACAAATACCTGAAAAATACGATTGGCCAACTGTTAAGCGAATATTAAGCGCCTCTTATTCGGAGGCGCGCTTTGCGAGCGTTTCGGCATCCAGCAGGTAATAACCCCGGCTGCGCTTTTCGAGCAGTCCTTCCCCGCAGAGACGCTGCAGGCACCGCAGAAGGTGGCGGTAACTGCAGCCGAGCTGGTCGGCGACATTGGTGAGCGTTTCGTGAAAATATCCGTCCTGCGCGGACTGCAGCACATACCCGCAGAGCCGCTGCTCAAACGGCCGCAGGATCGTTGCGGATGTGTTTTTAATACTCGATTCCAGTTTCTCGACCAAACCAGCGCCGACACGCAGCACAAACGGCAGATTCGCGCGCAGAACTTCCGCGTAGCGCTCGAACGGCAGGCCGATCAGCGTCAGCGGCGTAACCGCCTGCATTGAAGAGAACGCCTCGTGCGTACCCGTCATAAGCTCCATATCCCCGATAATACCTTCCGAAATATAATAGCAAAGCAGCAAGCTCCGTCCGTTCTCCACGCTCACGGAAACTTTTGCTTTGCCGGAAATCAGAATGTACAGATAATCGATTGCGTGCCCTTCGTTAAGCAGCCACTCGCCGCGCTCATAACACAGCAGCAACGCGCCGCCCGTATCCAGCCCGCCGAGGTCGTATGCCGCCAGCCGCTCCTCATAGCCCGGCGGAAGCAGGGTCTTTTTCATTATGGTCCCTCCAGAGACATCTTTTCCTCAGTGTGACATGTGTCATATCCGCTGTCAAGGCCGCGCGATATACTCTAATTCGCAGCAAAACGCCTTTACGGTACGAAAGAGAGCGGCATGTATTACCTTTTATCATTGCTCATCGGCATCCTTGTAGCGGTCATGATCACCGTCAATGGCGGACTAACCACGCTTTACGGCGTATACTCCGCAACCGTGATCATCCATATCGTGGGACTGCTTCTTATCGGACTCGCCGTATTTCTGCGCCGTGAAAAGCCCTTTGTCCGCGGCCTGCCATGGTATCTCTATATCGGCGGCGTGATCGGCGTGGCAACGACGGTCTGCACAAACTATGCGTTCGGTCATATCAGCGTCTCCGCAATCCTCGCGCTAAGCCTGTTCGGGCAAAGCGTGATGGGCCTTCTTGTCGACCAGTTCGGCCTGTTTAAAATGCACGTTCACCGTTTTCGTCTTCATCAGTTACCGGGGTTGCTGCTGGTCGTACTCGGCATCGTGTGCATGATGCTTGGCTCGTTTTCCGTGTTGCCGGTACTCGCGGTTTTTGCCTCAGGCGTTCTGCTCGTTATCTCCCGCTCGTTCAACGCGCGTCTTGCCGAAAAGACGAGTTTCTATACAAGCACGTTCTTCAATTATGTTTGCGGGCTTATCACCGCCATACCCGTATTTCTGCTGTTTGGCGCCGCCGAGCCGATAACGTCCGGAATCCATTTTAACGCCGACTGGTGGATTTACCTCGGCGGAGCGATCGGCGTATGCACGGTATTTTTAAGCAACGTCGTGGTCGTAAAAATCCCCGCGCTTTATATCACGCTGCTGATGTTCGTCGGCCAGGTTTTCACAGGCGTATGTCTCGACGCGCTTCTCGACGGCGCGTTCTCCTTCCAGAATCTGCTCGGCGGCGTTTTTGTCGCTCTGGGACTTTCGCTCAATCTGCTTCTCGAACGGCGCGAGGCACATAAGGCGGTGCTTGCGCAAAACAAAATCCAGGCCTGAACCGCAATCTGCAGCAAGCGCGCCCAGACGGACGCGCTGAGACCGTCAAAAAACTTGTTTTTTGACGGGGTAACCACGTTTTGCCTCTCGTCCTTCGGACTCCCGGGCGGCAAACGCACAGAGAAACCGCCCGAAACGGGCGATCGTACTGCGCCGGATGGACCGGCACAGCCGGAATATGCGGGTTAAGGGTTACGGCCCTTAACAATCCCAGAGGCTTTTTTGACAGGCTGAGCGCGCCCAGACGGACGCGCTTTATTATTCCGTACCCGGTTGTAAATCTATTTCGCCGGCTTGACCGCGCGGGTTGCAATGAACGTCGGGATATTGAATTCGTGCAGCCTGCCGAAACCGTTGGTATCCTCATACAGATCGGTCAGAACGAATCCGGCTTTCAGTTGACCGCCGATCTGTTCCTCTAGCGTATGCGAAAACTGTACGCCGTCGTCGTTTTTGATCAGTTCCTGCATGAGCGCCGGGTCGGCGATTGGATCGAACGGCAGCCGGTACGCCAGCGTCGTTTCCGTTTCGTCGTCAAAAATATAGTTCACGCCGTTGTCCATTCCGGCAAGCAGTATTCCACCCGGCCTGAGTACGCGGAAGCACTCCCGCCAAAGCGGCCCGACCTCTCGGATATAACTGTTCGACACAGGATGCACAATCAGGTCGAACGCGCCGTCCGCAAACGGCAGCGGACGCGTCATATCCGCACGGACGATACGCATATCGTAACCTTCGCGCTGCGCAACCATGCGCTCGCTCGCAAGCTGCTTTTCGGAGTAGTCCAGCACCGTGCAGTTCGCACCCGCAGCGGCAAACAGCGGCATCTGCTGACCGCCTCCACAGGCCAGCCCAAGCAGGTCGCGGCCCTTCAGTTGCGGAAACCACCCGCGCGGCACAAATTTTGTCGGAGTCAGCAGGACGTTCCAGTTCCCGTTCTTTGCCGCAAGGAAAGCTTCATGCGTGACCGGCACGCCCCATTCCCACCCGCCTTCAACCCAGCGGTCTATGGTTTCGGCGTTGACGTCCGTATATGATTTCTCCATCGCAGTCCCCTCCCTTCCATAACGGCACAAACATACTCGTATTTAGAGTATCGCACAGCGGTCGCGTGCCGCGCAAGTGTTTCGCTGCATGATTTCCGAACGCTGTTAAATGATCTGTTACACATTTACAAAATAGCCCCTCCACTTACTGAAGGGGCGACGTTGCCCGTTTTACGGGTAGTTTTGACCCACGGTTGGCATGACATGCAGGTCAATCGGTTACCGTGCCATATGGCCAGTCGACGACGCCGCCAAAATCATAAACGGCGGTATAACCCATGTCAACGAGTTTATTTGCCGCCTGCGCACTACGGTTGCCGGAACGGCAGTAGATCAGGATTTCCTGATCCAAATCCGGCAGAAGGTCAGGCCGCACGTCCGAAATCGTTTCATTGGGCAGCAGCAGTGCGCCTTCGACATGCCCGGCGTCGTACTCTTCCTGGGTACGCACGTCCAAGATGATCAGATCGTCTCCGCTGTCGATACGCTCTTTTGCCTGCTCGGCTGTGATCTTATGGTATTCGGCTTCGACGGCCGGAGCGGACTGCTCTGCAGGAGTCGTCTGGACTGCAGGGCCCGCCTGGTCAGCAGGGGTCGTCTGGATTGCAGGAGAAGTTTGGGTTTCAGGAGATGCTTGATTTGCGCCGGTTGCGCAGGACGTCAGCAAAACGGACAAAAGCAGCACTGCCGCAAGCGCAGTTATTTTTTTCATTGATGATACCGCCTTTCGATAAATAGAATTCAGGATGATGCGGGAATCAGCCGAATCGCACCCATAGGGCAGTATCGCACGCATTTGCCGCAGGAGACGCATTTCTCCATGTCAACCACGGGCGCGGAATACCGGTCCTGTGTAAGCGCCGCCGCAGGACAGACGCGAATCGCGGGACAAGGGTGATTTTCCGGGCAGCGGTTCTTATGAACATATAAAACCCTTTTGCCGGAAACGGGTTCGTTTTGCGACCCGGCTCGGGAGAGATTACGAGAAAAACGGTTCATCTTGCCTTACCTCGGTCTTTCGTATTTCGATATTAGTTTACTGGAAACGTTGTGTGCAAACCGTAACATTGTCACGCAGGCTTATCAGGCTCTTGAAAAATAGCCGATGTTGCTCCATAATAAAACAAGAGAGGTGCGTACGAATGCTGGTTTCAACGAGAGGTAGATACGCTTTACGCGTAATGATCGACCTTGCCGAACATAATAACGGGGAATATATCACGCTGCGGGATATTGCTTCCCGGCAGGAGATTTCCGAAAAGTATCTCGAGAGCATCGTTGCGGTGCTGGCGAAGGCGGAATTCGTGGAAGGACTGCGCGGTAAAGGCGGCGGATACCGTCTGACGCGTCCGCCGGAACGATATACGGTCGGCAGCGTGCTAAAGCTCACGGAGGGAACGCTCGCGCCGGTTGCGTGTCTGGACGGCAGGCATAAAAGATGCACGCGTAACGAAGGCTGCCAAACGCTGCCGATGTGGGAAGAATTGAACGATAAGATCGATAGTTTTTTTGAGAATATTACGGTTGCCGACCTTGCGCAGGGCAGCGGAGACGGCGGAAATTTCGTGATATAAGATTCACAGGTCAAAAGAAGTGCGCGCGGAAACACGCCATAGAATCTGTTGCAGCAGACGCGCTTTCAGCACAGCGTATATCCGGACGGATTAGGCGCTGTTTTTTTTCCTGTTCTGTAAAGCCGGACTACAGGAGTAATTCGTTTTTTTCTTTTCCGGATGACCGGAACGAAACAAAATATCTATAAACATATTGACTATGTAGGTTAATAGGTTTATAATCCTACTATAATTATAGGCTTAAGCGCCGGATAGCACGGCTTGGCCGCTTGGAAAGGAGCAATACAAATGACGCAGGTTTACTCTTCGATCGACCGTTTGATCGGCAGAACGCCGCTGCTCGAGCTGACCAATACGGAAAAGGAACTGAAACTCAATGCAAAACTTTATGCCAAGCTGGAATCATTTAACCCAGCGGGCAGCGTCAAGGACCGCATCGCAAAAGCGATGCTGGACGATGCGGAGCGAAGCGGAGCGCTCAAACCCGGTTCGGTAATCATTGAACCGACGTCCGGCAATACGGGAATCGGGCTTGCGATGCTTGCGGCGGCGCGCGGCTACCGCGTGATCATTGTTATGCCTGAGACAATGAGTATCGAACGGCGCGCCCTGCTCAAAGCCTACGGCGCGAAACTGGAACTGACAGAGGGGACCAAAGGGATGAAAGGGGCGATCGAGCGGGCCGGTCAGCTCGCTGCAAAGCTGCCGGACAGCTTCATTCCGAGTCAGTTTACCAATCCGTCCAACCCGGAAATCCACCGAACGACCACCGGCCCGGAAATTTGGGAGGACATCGGCGGCGCCGTCGATATTTTCATTGCGGGCATAGGTACCGGCGGCACGATAACGGGTGCTGGCGGATACCTCAAGCAGAAGAATCCGAACCTGCGTGTCGTGGCGGTTGAACCGGCGGCCTCTGCGGTACTTTCCGGGAAAGCGCCCGGGCCACATAAGATTCAGGGTATCGGCGCGGGGTTTGTCCCCGAGGTGCTCGATACGTCCGTTTATGACGAACTCGTCACTGTGGCGAACGAGGAAGCGTTTGCCGCCGGCAGGCAACTCGCTAAGGTGGAAGGCGTTCTGGCCGGCATCTCCTCCGGTGCGGCTGCATGGGCGGCTGTACATTTGGCCAAACGCGCGGAAAACGCAGGCAAAAGGATCGTTGCAGTATTTCCCGATACGGGAGAACGGTATCTTTCCACGGCGATGTTCGCCGAATAATATATGACGCATTGAAAAGACATGCCCGTACGGTATAATGATGATAACCGAGCGGACAAGCGCAAAACCCGCGTGGCAGAGCAAAAATGTGAGGAGGCGGAAACGATGAAGCTGGTTTTGCTCCGGCATGGTGAAAGCGAGTGGAACCGCAAGAATCTCTTTACGGGCTGGACGGATGTGGACCTTTCTGAAAACGGACGGCGGGAAGCAAAGACGGCGGCCGGGCTGCTGCTCGCCGAAGGACTCGATTTCGATCTTTGCTACACCTCTTATCTCAAACGTGCGATCCATACGCTGAACATTGCACTCGAAGAGATGGACCGCGAATGGCTGCCTGTCGTTAAGAGCTGGAAACTCAACGAGCGGCACTATGGTGCGCTCCAGGGGCTGAACAAGTCACAGACGGCGGAGCAGTACGGTGAAGCGCAGGTAAAAATATGGCGGCGCTCGTTCGGCGTGCGTCCGCCGGCTTTGGATGAAAACGACGAACGAAATCCGGCGCATCAGCCGCAGTACCGTGGGATTTCCGCAGCCGAACTACCCCTTTGCGAAAGCCTAAAGGATACTTCCGCGCGGACGCTCCCCTACTTTGACGACGAAGTCGAGCCGCAAATCCGCGATGGCAGGCGCGTGCTGATTGCTGCGCACGGAAATTCGCTGCGCGCACTGATCAAGCGCTTTGACAAGCTGAGTGAAGAGGAGATTGCCGCGGTCAATATCCCGACGGGCGTGCCGCTGGTATACAC
>CAYTHS010000038.1:0-22188 GCA_964437665.1 uncultured Oscillospiraceae bacterium | reverse complement strand
CCGGCGGCACAACGGACCTGCTTCTTGTTGAAGCGGAGCGGGGCAGTATTGGACGAATCGAAAAACAAGGCGGTTCAAGCGATTTGCACGCCGGGCAGTTTGTCGATCGCGTCGGCGTGAAAGCCGGGTTGTCTTTTCCGAGCGGGCCCGGGTTGGAGAAGCTCGCGGAGAAGGCGGTGAAACGCGATGTGCGATTGCCTTCGAGCGTTAAGGATTTGAATTGCTCCTTTTCCGGCCAGGAGTCGGCTGCGCAGCGTCTGCTGCAACAGGGCGCGCCGAAAGAAGAAGTCGCATATGCCGTGTACGACTGCATGGCGCGAACGTTCTCAAAAATGCTTTTGCGTGCGATGGAGAGATACGGCTGCGAAACCGCGCTTTTGTCGGGCGGTGTTTCAAGCAGTGCTCTGTTAGAGAAGCTGCTGACAGGACGCATGGAAAAAAAGCTGCTGTTCGCCGGATGCGGATTATCTGCGGACAATGCGGCGGGCGCGGCGCTGTTGGCCGGAGATATATTTAAAAAAAGCGCGGAGGAGTGTTAATCGGATGGAAGAGACGCTGATTCCGGTATTCAGTGTTACAGAACTAAACGAATATGTCGGCACGCTGCTTTCCGCCGACCCGAATCTCAGCGATATTCGGGTGAGCGGTGAAATCAGTGGGTTTAAACGACACTCGTCCGGGCACCTTTATTTTTCGTTGAAAGACGAAAACGCATTGGTGCGATGTGTGATGTTCCGGCAGCAGGCGATGCGGCTCGCATTCCGCCCTGAAGACGGTATGCAGGTGGTTTTGATCGGCCGCGCATCGCTCTACCAGAAGGACGGTTCGTTCCAGCTTTATGCCAACGCGATGCGTAAGAGCGGCGAGGGCGAACTGTTTAAAAAGTTTCTTGCTCTGAAAGCCGAACTGGAAAAGAAGGGCTATTTCGCGCAGGAGCGGAAGCGACAAATACCATTTTTACCTCGCTGCGTAGGCGTGGTCACAAGCGGGACCGGCGCGGCCCTGCAGGATATTCTTAACATTGTCGGCAGAAGGTTTGAGCGTATGCCGGTCGTGCTTGCGCCGGTGCGCGTGCAGGGGCAGGGCGCTGCAAATGAGATTGCGCGTGCTATCGGGCGTATGAACGAAGAGAACGCCGCGGACGTACTCATCGTCGGGCGCGGCGGCGGCAGTATGGAGGACCTCTGGGCATTTAACGAACCAATCGTTGCCGAAGCGATCGTCAACAGCCGTATCCCCGTAATCAGTGCGGTCGGGCATGAAACGGATTTTACCATCGCGGATTTTGCCGCAGATCTGCGTGCGCCGACACCGTCCGCCGCTGCGGAGCTAGCCGTCCCGGAAATGGACGCTTGCTATGAAGCGCTGCGTGCGCTTTCCGAACGTATGCTGCGTTCGCTGAACACGTCGGTCGAAAAGATGCGCGCCAACGTGAGGCTGTTCGCGTCGGCCAACGCTTTTCTGCTTTTGGAGCGGCGCGTATCCGATACAAGGCAGACGCTGGACCTAACCAGAGAGCGTGCTGCCAGGGGTGTACATGAGCGCGTGGATTCCGCAAGAGCTGCACTCGGGCAGGCGCGTGCAAAGCTTGCGGCGCTCGATCCGTATGCCGTGCTTGCACGTGGTTACGCCATTGTGTCGGACGGAGAAAACAGACCGATCAACGGCGTGAAGGACATGAAACCGGACGACAGGGTAAACATCCGCATGCGTGACGGTTCGGCGGAAGCCGAGATCAAGCAAATCGGCAACGGCTGAACAGCATGGCGTTTTGCTCCGGAAACAGCGGGACGACGGGAGGATAAAAATGGAAACACAACTTAGTTTCGAGGAAGCGATGAAGAAGCTTTCCGAAATCGTGGAGAAGCTTGAAGGCGGGGAAGGCTCTTTGGACGAGATGATCCGCCTGTACGAAGAAGGCATGCAACTGGTAAAGGGCTGCGAAAAGCAACTGGACGCATATGAGGCGACCATCACGAAGCTCAGCACGCCCGCCGGAGGAAAAGAGAATGCTGACTGAAAAGTTTTCCGCTTATTCTGCATTGACGGACCGGAAGCTGGGCGAATTGCTTGCAAACGATTCATTTCCGCCTGTGCTGGCGGAGAGCATGGCATACAGCGTTTTTTCCGGCGGGAAACGCCTGCGCCCATCTCTGTGCATGGCGGCCTGCGAGTATTGCGGCGGTTCGGCTGAGGACGCATTGCTTGCGGCCTGTGCGGTTGAACTGATCCACACGTATTCGTTGATTCATGATGATCTTCCGTCGATGGACAATGACGATTTCAGACGCGGCAAACCGAGCAACCATAAGGCGTTCGGTGAAGCGAATGCGGTTTTGGCGGGAGACGGACTGCAATCGCTGGCGTTCCTCGCGCTCTCCGACTGCATGTCGCGCGACGCCGTGGGGCATATCGCGCGCGGCGCGCTGGAAATGGTCATGGGACAGAGCCTGGATATGAGCACCTGCGGCGGCGCGGATCAACTTACTGCGCTGCAGGATTATAAAACCGCCGCGCTGTTTCGTGCGGCGGTCGGTTCCGGCGCCGCCTGCGCGCGGTCCGGCGGCAGACAGATGGAAGCGCTGTTGGCGTTTGCCAGCGCGTATGGCATGCTGTTTCAAATCACCGACGATATTCTCGATTTTGAGGGCAGCGCGGAAACGCTGGGGAAATCCGTCGGTAAAGACGCCGCATCCGGAAAAACGACGTTTGCCACCGTATATGGCGTCGATGGGGCGAAAACGTACGCGCAAAACTACGCACGCGACGCCAAGAAAGCGATCGGAAGCGCCGGTGGAGACGCAACGCTGTTCATGGAACTGATCGACTACACACTGAACCGGCGCGCATAAAACAAAAGTAAGATGGACAATCAGAATACAATGGACCGATACCCGATACTCGATAAAATTAATTCACTGGAAGATTTCAGAAAACTGCCGGATGCGCAGATGCCGGTGCTGGCCGCGCAGATGCGGCAGTATCTGATCGAAAATATCGCGCGCTGCGGCGGGCATCTTGCCTCCAGCCTTGGCGCGGTAGAACTGACCATCGCTATGCACCGGGCGTTTGACAGCCCGAAAGACAAGATCATATTCGACGTCGGTCATCAGTCGTACGCACATAAAATCCTGACGGGCCGTCGCGAAGCTTTCTGCACATTACGGCAGGAAGGCGGCATCAGCGGCTTTCCAAAACACGAAGAAAGCGAGCACGATCCGTTTAATACCGGGCATGCTTCTACGGCGATTTCCGCCGCGCTCGGCATGGCGCGCGCAAAGCGGCTGCTCGGTGAAGACGGCGTTGCGGTCGCCCTAGTCGGTGACGGCGCGCTGACAGGTGGACTTGCGTTTGAAGGCCTGAACGACGCGGGGCAGGCGGACGTGCCGCTGATTGTCATTATTAACGACAATGAGATGTCGATTTCCCCGAACGTCGGCGCGCTGCACCGCATGCTTGTCAATATGCGCGTCAGCCACGGCTATGTACGCTTCAAGCGGTATCTTGTGCGTACGCTGGACACAGGGGTAACCGGACGATGGCTTTCGCGTCATATGGAGAACCTGAAAAACCGCATTAAGAATTTTCTGATGCCGAATCGCTTATTCGAAGATATGGGTTTTCTTTATCTTGGCCCGATCGACGGACACGACGTTCATGCGCTTACGAAGATGTTCCGGCGCGCAAAAGAACTGCACGTGCCGGCTATCGTGCATTGTGTAACGCAGAAAGGCAAAGGGTATACTTACTCGGAACGCAATCCGGAAAAGTTTCATGGCGTCGCGCCGTTCTCTATCGATACGGGCGAACTGGAGTGCCTGTCCAAGAAAAGCAACTCGAGCGTGTTCGGGGACGCGATGGTCGCCCTGGCGGAAAAGGACCCGCGCATTGTCGCCATTTCTGCGGCAATGCCGACAGGAACAGGCCTTGCCGAATTCGCGGGACGTTTTCCCGACCGTTTTTTCGACGTAGGCATCGCCGAGGAACATGCGCTTACGATGGCGGCCGGGATGGCGGCCGGCGGCCTCCGGCCGGTGGTTGCGATATACTCCACGTTTTTGCAGCGCGGATATGATCAGATCCTGCATGATATTTGCCTGCAGAATCTGCCCGTCGTTCTTGCCGTCGACCGGGCGGGGTTGGTTGGCGAAGACGGAGAAACGCATCAGGGCGTGTACGATGCGGCATTTTTATGCACCATGCCCAATATGAGCGTGTATTCCCCAGCGACGCAGCAGGAAATCGTCCATATGCTCGAACTTGCGCTTAAACGCGGTGAACCGGCTGCGGTCCGGTACTCGCGCGGCTGCCTGATGCAGGCGGTTTCATCCGTCCCTGTGGAAAAAGGCAAGTGGGAGGTAATCGAACCCATTGCGGAGCAGACCGTGATCGCAACCGGGACGATGGTTGCCGAAGCGATGCCGGTTGCGCGCAGGCTCGGAGCAGGGCTGATCAACGCCAGGACGATTCGGCCGCTGGATATGGATATACTTGCGTCGATTCGAGAAACGGCAGTGAGAGTCGTTGTAATGGAAGAAAACGTGGACTGCCTCTGTTCGCAAATCGCTGCCGAAATATCGCCGGTGCCGGTGATACGCATGTGTGTTCCGAAAGTGCCCGTGACCCACGCATGCGTTGCGCGTCAGCGCGAGTTCTGCCGCCTGAATGCGGAAGCGCTGGAAGCAAACTTAACAAGGAGGCAGGAATGAAGACGAGATTGGACGTTGCGCTGTTTGAAAACGGGCTGGTAAAAAGCAGAGAGCAGGCACGTGCGCTCATTATGGCGGGAAAGGTATACGCTGACGGGAAAAAGGCTGAAAAAGCCGGACAGTTTGTGACCGAAAACTGCGAACTGACGGTGCGCGGTGATAAATGCCCGTTCGTCAGCCGCGGTGGGTACAAGCTTGAGCGGGCGGCCGAAGTGTTTCCTGTCGCATTGGAAGACGTGGCCGCAGCGGATATCGGCGCGTCTACCGGCGGGTTTACGGACTGTATGCTGCAGCACGGCGCTAAGCATGTGTACGCGATAGACGTTGGTTACGGACAGCTTGACTGGACGCTGCGGAACGATCCGCGCGTGACGGTGATCGAGCGTACCAACGCGCGTTTCATGGAGCCGCGCTGGTTTGACGGACCGCTGGATTTTGCATCAATAGACGTTTCGTTCATTTCGCTTGATAAGATATTGCCGGCTTTGTTTACGTGTCTTAAGGACGGGGGAAACGTAGTTGCGCTGATCAAGCCGCAGTTTGAGGCGGGCCGGGATAAGGTCGGGAAGCACGGCGTCGTTACGTCCGAAGATACGCATGTCGAGGTCGTCGAGCGCATGGTGCGGGTTGCCGCTGAAGCAGGATATTCCGTAAAAGGTCTTTCTTATTCACCAATTCGCGGTCCGAAGGGCAATATTGAGTTTCTCATGTGGCTTCAAAAATGCATAGATACGCCGGACGGAACGTATGAAGTTGGCCATAATTCCGCCGTTTCGGTCGTTCGTCAAGCGCACGAAGCTTGCATATAAGGAATTAATATTCACAATCGCTCTTGTATTTTTATAAACCAGGCCGTATAATACGAATATATTATCTGAACCGGGGTATTATTTATGAGAATCGGCTTTGCCGGGAATCTTGAAAAGGAAGGCATCGCCGAATACCGCAACGAACTGATGCAGATTGCAAAAGAGAACGGCTGCGGGTGCGAAGCGCTCGAAAGCGTGGAGGACGCGAAGCGTTCGGGCAAAGCGCCGGACCTGCTTGTGGTAATCGGAGGGGACGGGTCGTTGCTTCGGTTTGCCGCTGTTGCGGCACATCGGGGAATACCGATTCTCGGCGTGAATCTTGGAAGAATCGGATTTTTAAGCGAGATCGCCGCGGACGAGTTTGCGTTGGCGCTCAGACGCGTGCTGAACGGAAACTACAGGCTTGAAGAACGTATGATGCTCAGCTGCTGTGTAAACGGCTGTGAGTGCGCGAGTTGCCTCAACGACGTGCTTGTGTTTAAAAAAACGTTTTCCGGGACGATTCAGGTAAGCCTGAACTGCGATGGACAGGACGTCGGCACGGTGTTTTGCGACGGGATTATCGCATCCACGCCAACCGGTTCCACGGCATATAACCTTTCCGCCGGCGGACCGGTCGTCACCCAGAATCTGGATGCGATTATCGTTACGCCCGTTTGTTCACATACCCTGCATATCCGACCGGTCGTGTCCGCGGCAAACTCTGTTTGGACGTTTCACGTAACGCAAGCGGGTTTCGTTGCGGGCGTTGGAATTAAGCTAGGGCTGGTGAATCCGAACGACCGGATTGTTGTAACAAAATCGGACAAAACGGTGAAGTTTATTCGGTTCAGCGAACCGAACGTATTTGAACTGATTCAAAGGAAATTATCCTGACAACGAAGCACAGGCTCGACAGATGCCCGTTCCCGAATCAAGGGGAAGAGGCGCGATTCCGAAACGAAAGAAACCGTACACACCATTTTAACTGAATTGGGGATTGGCAAATGAAAGCAAAACGTCATGATATGATTTCCAAGCTGATCGCTTCGGAAAATATTGAAACGCAGGAGGAACTGGCCGGTAAACTGCGCGACCAGGGGTATTCCGTGACACAGGCGACCGTTTCCCGCGACATCAAGGAACTGCGTCTGATTAAAGTCCTTACGCCGGAAGGCAGGTACCGGTATGCGACTGTTGAAAAAGCGGAAGCGGACCTGCAGGAGCGCTTTATCCGTATGTTCAGCAACTGTGTGCTTTCCGTGACCAACGCGGGGAATTTGATCGTCATTAAAACCATTGCGGGCAGTGCGCCCGCCGCGGCAGAAGCGGTCGATTCGCTGAAATGGCCGGACGTACTTGGCACGATTGCCGGGGACAATACCATTTTTATCGCCGTGAGGGACAACAGGAGCGTCGGCGAAATTATCAAGAAATTCCAGAAGATGCTCAAATAGGAGGGCGTCGTTTTTGCTCAAACAACTTACGATAAACAATGTTGCGCTGATCGATCAGCAATTCATTGAGTTTTTCAATGGATTTTCCGTGATGACGGGCGAGACCGGCGCAGGAAAATCCATTATTATTGAAGCGCTGAATTTCGTTTTGGGCGAACGCGCAAGCCGCGAGCTGGTAAAATCCGGCGAGCAGAAGGCGAGCGTGGAAGCGCTGTTTTTATTGCGCGGTGAAGAGCCTGCGATGGAAGCGCTCTCTGCGCAGGGCGTTGACTGCGATAATGGCGAACTGACGCTCTACCGTGAGTTTTCGCTGACCGGCCGGAACGTTTGCCGCGCCAACGGCGCGATGATTACCGCCGGGGCCCTTAAGGAAATCGGCGATGCGCTGGTGGATATCCACGGTCAGCATGCGCATCAATCCCTGCTCGATACAAAGAAGCATATTGTCTTGCTCGATCGCTTTGCCGGCAGGGAAGCGGTTTCATGCAAAGTGCGTACAGAAGCGGCGTACAGGAAAGCAAGCGAGGCGAAAAAGCTGCTTGGTACCGCGCAGTATAACGAGCAGGAGCGCGTGCGCCGGTGCGATTTGCTTGCTTATCAGATTAAGGAGATCGAAAGCGCGAATCTTACCGCCGGTGAAGAGGAACTGCTGGAAGAGCAGCGGGAATTGCTTCAGAACGCGCAGGCGGTCATGGAAGGGCTGGAAGGCGCCGGGGCGGCGATCAACGGCGACGAAGGTGAAACGAGCGGCGCGCTTGAAATGCTGAGCGTTGCGCTGCGGATGCTCGACGGCATTGGAAAATACCGTACGGAATACGGACAACTGGCCGAGAAATTGCATACGCTTTATTATGATCTAGAGGATGCGGCCTATTCCCTGCGGGACTATCGTAACGATTTTTCTTATGATCCGGGTATGCTGGACGAGATTGAAACCCGGCTGGACTTGATCGGGACGCTCAAACGGAAATATGGCGACAGTATAAATGAGATTCTCGCATTTTGCGAAAAAAGCAAATCGGAACTGGAACTTCTTGCACACGCGCAAGAGCATCGCGAGCAACTGCAGGACGATTACGATAAAGCGAAGGCTGCGTATCTGGAATGCGCGGACGAACTTTCCGTCATCCGCAAACAAGCCGCTGAAAAACTCAGCGAACGTCTTTTGCCGGAATTTGGTGATCTGGGAATGCCGCACGCGGCGTTCGAAGCCGCGTTTGAACAGCTTGGCGGCGAACTGCCAGGACCGAACGGTACGGACGCGGTGGAATTTCTGCTGTCTACGAACCGGGGTGAACCGGTGAAACCACTGAGTAAAGTGGCGTCCGGCGGTGAGCTTTCGCGGATCATGCTTTCGTTCAAGTCTGTTCTTGCGGATCTGGATGGGATTCCGACGATGGTATTCGACGAAATCGACAGCGGCATCAGCGGACAGATCGGCACCGCTGTCGCCGTGAAGATGCGGCAAATCGCAGGAAGTCATCAGGTGCTCTGCATTACGCACCTGCCGCAGATCGCTGCTTATGCAAACCAACAATATCTGGTATATAAAGAAGAAACCGACGGACACACCCGTTCTACGGCCCGTATGCTTGACGAAGGTGAACGTGCGGAAGAAATCGCACGAATCATGAGCGGCTCCGCAGCCGATTCGGTTGCATTGGAACATGCAAAACGACTGGTCGAAGCCGCGAAGGATCACGTCGGACACGAACGGGAAAAATGACGTGGCACCAGCGCATTTGACGCTGCACTTGGAAAACGGCAACCCTATCCGGCGGGAACCGTCTTTGCGGTACAGAGCGGTGAAGAGCGTCTGCGGGAGCAAACATGAACAAAAACCTACTGATCGCCAGCAACAACACGACGGACGCGAAAGGAATAGAAGACGCCTTCTGCAAGGCGGAAGGCATTCGCGTGCTGCCCAGCGTTTATACAGGGCGGGATGCAATGGACATGATCTTCGCGCGGGACGTGGACATTCTCATACTTGATTTATTCCTGCACGATTTGGACGGCATCTGTGTGCTGGATTTCATCGGAAAGCTTGGCGAGGATCGCAGACCGCTGGTATTTCTGACTACAGCCGTAGCGGACGACCGTCTTCTGAGCATTGTCAAGGACAGGGTTTTATATTGCTTTACAAAGCCTTTGAAGTTTGAGACCATTCAGCTACGGGTACTGGAGTTTTTGGGCTGTGCGAGCGCGAAACGGAAACCGCCGACGAGGCGATGGACATTTTGGAGAGCCAGATTGCTTCCGGTATCCGGGCAATCGGCGTGCCTGCGCATCTGAAGGGCTACTATTATCTGCGCGACGCCATCCGAATCTACGCTATGAGCGAAGCTCCCGTCGGCTTAAGCATCACGAACGACATATACCCGACTGTGGCGAAGATATACAATACGCGGCCGCCGCTCGTCGAGCACGCCGTGCGTAACGCGATTGAAATCGCATGGACACGCGGAAACCAGGATGCAATTCACGAATATTTCGGCTATACGCATAACGATTTTAAGGGCAAACCAAGCAATCTGGAGTTTGTGGCGATGATGGCGCAGCGTGCGCTGACGTATATTAAGAGGTAGTGCAGTCGAACCGCGCACGCCTTTTTTTGAACTGTGACAAGGTTACGCATGATCGAATTGACGCAGGATTCTTTTCATCGTAAACTAACAGCATGAGGTGATAATATGAAACAGCAAGCAGATATGAAAAAGCGCGCAGTTGTGATCGTTTTGGACAGCGTTGGAATCGGCGAACTGCCGGATGCGGCGGAATTTGGCGACGTTGGGTCGCATACGCTCGGCAATATTGAAAAGGTGCGCGGCAGACTGGACCTGCCGAATATGAAGGCGCTCGGCTTGGCGGATATTGAAAACAGCCGCCTTACGCCGATACGGATTAAACCTGCCGGCAGCTATGGCAAATGTGCGGAACTGACAAAGGCGAAGGACACAACCTGCGGGCACTGGGAGATGGCGGGACTTCCGCTCAAACAACCGTTTAAGACATACCCGAAGGGATTTCCGAAGGAACTGATTGCGGAATTTGAAGCAAAAATTGGCCGCGGAACGCTTGGCAACACTGTCGCCAGCGGAACGGTCATCATCAACGAACTGGGAGACGAGCATGTTAAGACCGGGAAGCCTATCGTCTATACATCGGCGGACAGTGTTTTTCAGATTGCCGCGCATGAACAGGTCATACCGCTTGACGAACAGTACCGGATCTGCGAAATTGCGCGCGAGATGCTCAACGATGAGAGCTACCTTGTCGGACGAGTGATCGCCCGCCCGTTCATCGGTGCAAACGGCAAGTATACGCGCACGGAGAACCGCAAAGACTACGCGGTGGAGCCGTTCTCCGATACGATTCTGGACGCGCTTGACAGAAGGGGGGTGCCCGTCGTCGGCATCGGAAAAATCGAAGACATCTTTTGTCACCGCGGCGTAACCGTCGTCGATCATACTAGAAACAATCCAGACGGTATCGCCTCGACCATCAGGTTCCTCGAGCAGGACGAGGGCGGCTTCATCTTCAGCAATCTGGTGGATTTCGACATGCTCTACGGGCATCGCAATAACGTAGAAGGCTATGCCAAAGCACTGGAAGACTTCGACCAGGCGCTGCCCGATATTATGGAAGCGATGAAAGAGGGCGACATCCTCATGATCACCGCCGACCACGGATGCGATCCGACGACGTCCAGCACCGACCATTCCCGCGAATACATCCCTCTGCTGGTGGCCGGCGCACACGTGAAGAAGGATTGTAATCTTGGCGTACGGAGGAGCTTTGCCGACATTGGCGCAACGGTGTATGAGTACCTGACCGGCGAAAAATGGAATGTGGGCGAGTCGTTCCTTGATGAAATCTACGAGGTATGAAATGGCGGACGTGATCAAAACCGCGACAGACCTGCTGGCGCCTCTCTGCGGCGAAAACTGCAAGATCGGCTTGATTCTTGGGTCCGGCCTCGGCGGATATGCAGAAAAGCTGAGCAATCCAAGAACGCTGCGGTATGCGGACATTCCCGGTTTCCCGCGCTCTCGCGTGCCAGGCCATAAAGGAAGATTTGTCATCGGCGAACTTTTCGGCAAGACGGTGCTCTGTATGCAGGGGCGATTTCATTATTATGAAGGGTATACGCAGGAACAGATTGCGCTGAGCGTCCGCGTGATGAAACGGCTAGGCGTAGAGAAACTGCTGCTGACCAATGCCGCCGGCGGTGTGAATCTCTCCTTTAAGCCCGGCGATTTGATGCTGATTACCGATCACATCAATTTTTCCGGCGCGAATCCGCTCACGGGCCCCAACGACGATTCGTTCGGCCCGCGTTTTCCCGACATGGGGGACGTTTACGACAGGGCTCTGCGCGAACAGGTCCGGGTTGCCGCACAGAAAGAAGCGGTCGATCTGCGTGAGGGCGCGTATATGATGTTTTCCGGGCCGAGCTTCGAAACGCCGGCCGAGATCATTATGGCGCGCACGCTTGGCGCATCGGCCGTCGGCATGTCTACGGTGCCGGAAGCCATTGCCGCGCGGCACTGCGGCATGAGAACGATCGGGATTTCGCTGATCACCAACATGGCGGCCGGCGTGCTTAACCAAACGCTGACGCACGAAGAGGTGCAGGCTGCGGCAGACCTCGCATCCGAGCGGTTTGGCCGGCTTGTGGACCGTATCGTAGAACGCGTATTCTAATGCTTGTATAGGTGCTTGAGCGTCTGCGTTTCCGGCGCGGACGCTCTTTTAGAATCCTGGCATCAGATACCGCATGCCAAGTACATGCAGATAAAACAAATTGTACAAGTAAAAAAGATTTAATCCGGATTTGATATGGCTTGCCAGACGAGCCGTCAAGGGATTATAATAAAAAAAAGCCACAAGGAGGACTACGATTTTGATTGGAGTCATATTCGGCGAAAAAGGCACGGGCAAAACCAAGCAGATTCTCGAAATGGCGAACAAATCCGTCCAGACAGCCAAGGGAAACATCATCTTTATCGACGACGACAACAGCTACATGTACGACCTCTCCACGAAAGCTCGCTTCATCAACGCGGCGGAATACAGCATCACGACTCCGAAGATGCTATACGGTTTCCTCTGCGGACTGGTGGCGAGTGATTTTGATTTAGAGACGATTTATATCGACGGGCTGCTGAATATCATCCATCATACGCTTGATACGCTGGAGGGCCTTTTTTCCGAATTGAAGGCTTTTTCCGAAAAGCACTCTCTGAACATCATTGTGAGCATTACCGGCAGCAAGAAAACGGTACCTCCTTTTATAAAGGATTACATACTCTAGACGCCGGAAAAAATAGAATAAGGAAATATTTCTTATGCGTTACCTGAGCACAAGGGGTGGCGATGCGGTTTGTGCCGCGCGGGCGATTGTGAGCGGCATCAGCCCGTCGGGCGGCCTTTATGTCCCGGAAAGCTATCCAAAAATCGAATTTGATCATCAAAAGCGCGGCAGCTATCAAGCCACCGCGCTTCGTATCATGCGCGCTTATCTGCCGGAGACGGACGAAAAGAGACTGGCCGCTATGATCGAAGCAGCATACGCAAGCTTCGATGTGCCGGATGTAACGCCGCTTGTGCGCCTGAGCGATACGGAATCTGTGCTGGAGCTTTGGCACGGGCCGACGATGGCGTTTAAGGACGTTGCACTGCAGATGCTTCCGCACCTGATGAAGGAGTCCCTGCGCCAGACGAACGAGAAGAAAGACGTGTACATTCTGGTCGCGACGTCCGGCGATACCGGCAAGGCGGCGCTTGAGGGGTTTAAAGACGTGGAAGGAACGCGCGTGCTGGTGTTTTATCCGTATGGCGGTGTTTCGGAAGCACAGCGGCTCCAGATGGTTACGCAGGAAGGCACAAATGTCGACGTCTGCGCGGTGCGCGGCAATTTTGACGACGCGCAGACCGGCGTTAAGCAGATTTTCGCTTCCGAAAAGACGGCGGAAGAACTCGCGTCGTATGGATGGCGGCTTTCGAGCGCAAATTCCATCAATTTCGGACGGCTGCTTCCGCAAATCGTTTACTATTACACAAGTTACGAGACGCTGCTCGCACGCGGGGAAATCCAACCGGGAGAAGAAGTGAATTTCTGCGTACCGACCGGTAACTTCGGCGATATTCTCGCCGGCGAATACGCGCGGCGGATGGGGTTGCCGGTACATAAACTGATTTGCGCTTCCAACCGCAACAACGTTCTGACCGATTTCTTTGCGTCCGGTGTGTACGACGATCGCAGGCCGTTTTTCAAAAGCATGAGCTGTTCGATCGATATCCTGATATCCTCCAACCTCGAGCGCCTGCTTTTCGAACTTGCGGGCCGGGACGACGAAACGGTGCGCGGCTGGATGGCGCAGCTCAGAACAAAAGGAATATACGCGCTGCCCGCCGAAGCGCTCGGCGAGCTCAGAAGGGTGTTTGATGCGGGATGGTGCACCGAAGAGGAAACGCTGGATACGATCCGGCACACGTTTGAAAAGACCGGTTATCTCATGGACCCGCACACAGCCGTTGCACAACGCGTTTACGAACGGTATGCGGCGAGTACGGGCGACGGTACGAAGACGGTATTGCTCTCGACGGCGAACCCGTACAAATTTGCGTCGCATGTTATAGGTGCGTTTGAAACGGCGGGCGAAGACGACTTTGCGAATGCCGAAAGGCTTTGTAAACGAACGAAAAAGGAGCTCCCGCATGCGCTCCGTGCACTCAGGGGAAAGCCGGAACGGCACGACGGCGTTTGCGCGCTGTCCGAAATGGCTGAGCGTGTACTTGACCCCGTGCGCCCGAGTGGCAAGTAAACGGCGAGGAAGCTTTATTCCCGTCGAAGCGAAAGAAGCGACCATAATTATGAAAAGGCTGAACTCTTCAACGATATCCATCATCGTTTGCATCGTAATTATTGCGGTGCTGTCGTTTGCGTTGGTCATCGTGCTCGGCGAACGGGCAAACGAACAGAGCGTTGATCTTACTCCGCTCGGCGAACTGGCGAACACCATACAATCCGAATTTTACTTTTATGAAGAAGACGGGCTGGACGGTGAGCAGCTTGTTAACGGCGCGATGCGCGGCATGGTAAGCGCGCTTGACGATCCTTACGCGCAGTATTTTACCGAGGAAGAATACAACGAACTGCTGGAAACCAATGCGGGAGATTATGTCGGTATCGGCGTCAGTGTTCAGGAACCGGACGAAACCGGCAGTGCGGTCGTCAGCGTTTATTCCGGCGGACCTGCGGACCTTGCCGGTATCCGCACGGGAGACATAATTATTCGCGTGAACGGCACGAGCATCGGCGGGCTGACGTTGCAGGAAATGCTCGAGTGCTTTTCGACGGACGATTCCGTTCCGGACGAACTGACGTACTTGCGCGACGGCGTGGAAACGACGGTGTCGGTTTTGCGTACGGAGATCCATATCAATCGGGTTCTGTCGACCGTATACGACGGTAACGTCGGCTATATCCGCATTACGGAATTCAACGGCAGTGTCGCAGACGATTTCTGGAACGCTGTGACGGCTCTGCGGCGGGAGGGGCTTGATAATCTGATCCTGGATCTGCGGAACAACCCCGGCGGCGGATTGGGCGAGGTACTGGATGTTGCGGACCATTTCATCCCGGAAGGCAAAACAATCGTTACGATCAAATCGCGCAGCGGCAACGAAGATGTGTACGTAAGCGAGGGCGGCGAGCAGATCGGTATGAGCATCGCCGTGCTGGTCAACGGAAATTCCGCTTCCGCCAGCGAACTGCTGACCGGGGCGCTGCAGGACTACGGCCTGGCAACCATTGTCGGGACGCAGACATACGGCAAGGGAATTGTTCAGAGTTTTTACCGTATCAGAGAAAACGGAGGGTGGGTCAAGATCACGACCGACGCGTATTTTACGCCGAACGACGTATGTATTCAGGATGTCGGCATTACGCCGGACATTGTGATCGATCTTCCGGACGAGCTGAAGGGGACTGCTTTTGAGCTTCTCGATCCCGCACAGGACGTCCAACTGCAAAGAGCGCTCGCGCTGTTTGGAACAAAAATGGATGGGGCGCAGCGTGCGGACAGATAAGTTATCAAAGGCAGAAGTAGAATAAGACAAAGTTTAAAGGAGTAATATATGCACAGCATCCGCGATATTGGCCTGGCTCCGTCCGGTGAGCAGAAAATCGAGTGGGTATGTCGCAACATGCCGATTCTCAACGGCATCCGAGAATCTTTCGAGCGGGAAAAACCGTTCGCAGGGCTGAAGATCGCCCTTTCGATCCATTTGGAAGCAAAGACCGCGTATCTTTGCCGCGTGCTTGCGGCGGGCGGCGCGGAGATGTATATTACCGGCAGCAATCCGCTCTCCACACAGGACGACGTGGCCGCCGCCCTGGCTGCGGGCGGGCTGAATGTTTATGCGATGCACGGATGCACGTCGGAGGAATACGACAAGTGCATCGAAAGCGTGCTTGCGGCGGGACCGGATATCGTAATAGACGACGGCGGGGATATCGTGCATGCGGTTCATACGAAACACAAAGAACTGGAAAGCCGCATTCTGGGAGGCTGTGAAGAGACGACGACCGGTATTGTGCGTTTGGTTGCAATGGAAAAGGCCGGTGAATTGAAGTTCCCGATGTTCGCGGTAAACAATGCCGACTGCAAGCATCTTTTCGACAATCGCTACGGGACGGGCCAGAGCGTATTCGACGGCATCGACCGTACGACGAATTTGGTTATCGCGGGGAAGACCGTTGTTGTCGCAGGGTACGGCTGGTGCGGCAAAGGCGTTGCGATGCGTGCTAAGGGGCTTGGCGCGCATGTGATCGTGACGGAAGTCGATCCCATCCGTGCGATCGAGGCGGTCATGGACGGCTTTGCCGTTATGCCAATGCGGGAAGCCGCTGCTGCCGGCGACCTGTTCATCACGGTGACAGGCGACATCAAGGTCGTTGACGAGGCGGATTTCCTTCTGATGAAGGACGGAGCTGTGCTCTGCAACGCCGGACATTTCGACGTGGAAGTCAACGTACGGAAACTTGCGGAAATCGCCGTGGAAAAACGGGAAATGCGCGCAAATATCATGGGATATCGCCTGGCAAACGGCAGATGGCTGCATGTGCTCGGCGAGGGGCGGCTGGTCAACCTTGCCGCGGGCGACGGGCATCCGGTGGAGATCATGGATATGAGCTTTGGCATTCAGGCCCTCTGCGCGTACTTTATTGCAACGCACAAAGGCGAACTGACCGCGAAACTTTACGCAGTGCCCGCGGAAATCGACCGCGAGGTCGCCGAACGGAAACTGCGTGCGCTCGGCGTGCGCATCGATACGCTCACGGACGAGCAGAAAGCCTATCTGGACAGTTGGGACGCCTAAATTCGTAGTTTACAAGGCTTTTTCAAACTGTTACAATAACATTTGGCACGTATCCTGCTCTATACTTAGAAATTCGACCGTTCCATACGGCGGCAGATAAACATCAAATCAATACAGGGGGAACCGAAATGAAGGAATACACCGCGAAAGACATTCGTAATATTGGCATATTCGGACACGGAGGGGAAGGCAAAACGACGCTGACCGAAGCGATGCTGTTCAATGCAGGTCTCTTGGATCGTTTGGGTAAAGTGGAGAATGGTTCCACGACGACCGATTTCGATCCTGAAGAGATTTCCCGCGGTATTTCCATCAATATGGCGCTTGCTCCGTTTGAATGGAAAGACACAAAGGTCAATGTGATCGACGCGCCCGGCTTTTTCGATTTCTACGGTGAAGTGACCGCTGCGATGCAGCTTGCCGACGGCGCGCTGATCGTTTTAGGTGCGGTTTCCGGCCCTGTCGTAGGGACGGAAAAGGCGATGGCCATGTGTAAAGCGACACGCAAGCCGCATATGCTCGTAATCAACCAACTCGATCGTGAAAATGCCAATTTCAACAAGGTTATGGGTGAAATTACCGAGAAATTTGGCTCTAGCGCCGTTCCGATTCAGCTTCCGATTATCGAAGGCGGCGTTTTTAAAGGCTATGTGGACCTCGTTCATATGACGGGAAAGATTTTCGACGGTAAGGGCGAAAAGGAGACGGAGATTCCCGAGAACCTAAAGAGTGCTGCCGAAGACTATTATGAGAAACTCTGTGAAGCCGCTGCCGAAAGCGACGAGGAGCTCATGGAGAAATACCTCGAGACTTTCGAACTGACGCGCGAGGAATTACTCAAAGGACTGTCTGTGGGCCTTCGGGAAGGCGACGTTACTCCCGTATGCTGCGTATCCGCAGCACAGAACATCGGCGTTGCAACGCTGATGGACAATATCGTTGCGTACCTGCCCTCCGCAGACCTGCCAAAGGCTCCCGCGGCGACCAGTGTAAAGACCGGAGAACCGGTTGAAATCAAGCAGGAAGGCAAGTTTGCCGCGCAGGTTATCAAAACGACTTTTGATCAGTTCGGCAAATATTCCATCGTGAAGATTTACCGCGGCTCGCTGGATTCTTCCGTCGCGCCGTACAATTCCAACGCAGAGAAATCTGAAAAAGGGTCGTCTCCGGTCATTCTTCGAGGAAAGAAGAGCATCGGGGCGGAACGTCTGAACGCAGGAGATATCGGCGCGCTGCCGAAACTCCAGTATACCGCGACGGGCGATACGCTCTGCGACGGTGCGGACCCGGTGCTGTTTGCACCGATCGATTTCCCCAAACCCAGCATTTCGCTTGCGGTCACCGCAAAGAAGCAGGGTGAAGACGATAAGGTTATTTCGGGGCTGAACCGCATTATGGAAGAGGACCCGACGATCAGGATCGAAAAGAACCCAGAAACGGCCGACGTGCTTATCGAAGGACTTGGCGAGATGCATATCGACGTTGTCTGCGGCAAACTCAGGAACAAGACCAACGTAGAGGCGCAGATATCCGATCCGCGCATTCCCTACCGTGAAACTATTCATGCAAAAGCGGAAGCGGAAGGCAAACATAAAAAGCAATCCGGCGGAAGCGGACAGTTCGGCGTTGTGCAGATGCGTTTTGAACCGGCGGACGAAGGCGTGGAATATGAATTCGTAAACGCAATAGTCGGCGGCGTTGTACCTAAGGAATTTATCCCCGCAGTCGAAAAGGGTCTGAAAGAGGCGCTGAAACACGGCGTGCTCGCCGGATATCCGATGGTCGGCGTGAAAGCTACGCTCTACGACGGTAAATACCATCCGGTTGATTCTAAGGAAGTTGCGTTCAAGAGCGCGGCGCGCCTGTCTTACAAAGCGGCGTGTGTAAAAGCAAACCCGACGCTGATCGAGCCAATCTATCATTACGAGATTTTTGTTCCCAACGACTATGTGGGAACGATCAGCGGCGACCTTTCGTCCCGCCGCGGTCGTATGCTCGGAATGAACCCGGTGGAGGGCGGAACTGTGATTATTGCGGAAGCTCCGCTTTCCGAAATGTTCAAATACGCGACCGACCTGCGCAGCATGACGCAGGCGCGCGGTTCGTTTACAAGCGAGTTCATTCGTTATGAAGACGTGCCGGGCAATATCGCAAAGAAGATCATAGAACAAGCGAAGAGGGAAGACGAGGAAGAAGAATAAAAAGGACACTTTTTACGGAGGACGCGACGTTTGGCGGATGCCGTGCGGACGTCCTCCGTTTTCTGTTCCCTGGATTCCTGCCGCTAAAGGAAGCATGGTATGCAAACAATCAAAAGCCGCGTAAGCAGACAGGCGACAAGCCTGCTGGATATCGCATTCTGGAGCAATCTGGTCGTGATCGCCATTGTGATTGTGATCAATGTGATCAACCTCTGCCGCTCTGCTGCACAGGACGAGCGGCTGATTGCAATCGCGTCTCCGGAACTAGTGGTAATTGCGAGTGCGCTTCTCTGTGTTTGGATGGCTGTTCGAGCGATTTCCGCTCTGCTGACGAAGCGCCGGCTCAGGAGCGTGTATATCTGTGTTACGCAAGACGGCATAGAAGGCGTTTCGATGCCGGAGCCGATGAGCGGCAGAAAAGGCGTGCCTTTTTCATTGCCGTTTCGGGAAATTACGGAACTTCATAAGGTGGAGACGCCCATCGCAAGACGGAGCACCGTACCGTCGTTAAGGATTGGAAACAGTGAAGTGAGTTACACTGTTCCCGCGCCCGAGCAAATGGAGGAACTTATGGTTCTAATCTCTGATCAGATGTCTTCTGTTTCGGAGTAGGAAGGGCCGGTATCGGACGGCGGAATTACTGATGCGGCGGGACTGTATCAATAAGGGCAGAAATCCTGAATGATTTGAGTATTATGAAAGAGACGCACGGACAATCCGTGCGCCTCTTCGTTTTCAGAACGGCAGGATCAGGTTGCGGCGTCCGGATCGTCCTCCGTCTCATGCTCGTGAAAGAAGCGGTAGACCGACTCGGCTGTGCGGCTGTCCATTACCGGAACGGCCGCAAGTTCTCCGGGAGCGGCGCCCTTGATCGCTTCCAGCGTAAGAAACGCGTCGAAAAGCGCGCGTTTGCGCTTGTCGCCAACGCCGGGAATGCCGTCCAAAATGGAATACAGTGCGTTGCGATTATGTACGTTTCGATGGTAACTGATCGCGAAGCGGTGCGCTTCGTCGCGGAGCCGCTCAATCAGGTGCTGCGGGGCGGAATTGCGCGGTAAGGCGACAGGATCTTTACCTTCCGGAAGATAGATAATCTCGCTTCGTTCCGCCAGACCGACTGCGGGGATAAAATCGAGCGAAAATTCGTCCAGCACTTCGAGCGCAACTTTTAATTGTGTCGAGCCGCCGTCCAGCACGAGAAGATCGGGAAGCGGCAGAAAGCCCGGCTGGTTCTCCGAGGCGTTGCGAAACCGCCGTGTAAGCGCTTCCCGCATGGCAATCAAATCATTGCCCCCCGCATCCTGCCGGATCCGGAAACGGCGGTACGCGGTTTTGTCGGGCTGGCCGTCCGTGAACACGACCATGGATGAGACGGTGTCGCGCCCCTGAATATGCGAGTTGTCGAAACATTCGATGCGTGTGGGAATCGTTTCGAGACCGAGTATTGCGCTCAGTTGTGTCAATGCGCCCTCTCCGCGTTCCCAGGCGCGTTTTTGGAGCGACGCGTCTTTTTCCAGTGCGTCAAGACAGTTCCGATAGGCCATCTCGGTCAAACGGCGCTTTTCACCGCGCTGCGGACGGTGCACGCGTACGTGCCTCCCCGCAAGTCCGCCAAGCCATTCGGAGGTGGCGTCCATATCGGACGCGTCCTGGTAGAGCAGCACTTCCGGCACAAAAGAAGCGGATTCGGCGTAATACTGAGAAAGAAATGCGGAAAGCACGTCCGCGTCAGATTCTTCGGCGTCCGCATCCATACGAAATTTCTCCGTGCCGATCACTTTGCCGTTTCGCACGAAGAGTGCAAAGACAAGAGCGGCGCTTTCAAGGCGTCCAAGTGCAAAAACATCCAGCATACTATTGCTGGTCGCGATGACCGCCTGTTTTTCGTTAAGGCTCTCGATTGCACGAATACGGTCGCGCAGGTTTGCTGCATGCTCAAAATCCATTCGTTCGGCGGCCTGCTCCATCTGTACGGTCAATGTACGTACGATATCGCTCGTATTACCGGAAAGGAATGAAAGTACTTCGTCAAGAAGCGTATGGTATGCGTCGCGCGTGACGTTGCCGGTACAGGGCGCACAGCATTTGCCTATGTGGTACATTAGGCACGGGCGTTCTCGCCGGGCGATCATACGCGCGATGTCCTTTTTACACTGACGGATGGGGTAGTGGTCGCGCACGAGGGAAAGACCGTCGCGCAGAAGCATGCCGGAAAGATAGGGGCCGAGATACTTTGCGCCGTCTTTTTTGACCCGCCGAACGACCTCCAGCCGCGGGAAATCCTGTTTGAGATCGACACGAATGTAAGGGAAGTGCTTGTCGTCTTTGAGCAGGATGTTGTATTTTGGCTTAAACTCCTTGATCAGGTTGGATTCCAGCGAAAACGCTTCGGTCTCGTTGGATACACGGATGTATTCGAAATCCGCAATCTGGCGCACCATGGCAACCACCTTCGGCGGATGGTTCTTTGACGACTGAAAATATTGCCGGACGCGGTTTTTGAGTGAAATCGCTTTTCCGACATAGATTACCTCGCCCGCGGCGTTGAACATTTTATAAACGCCCGGTGAGGATGGCAGGAGTTTCAATTTTTCTTCGACAATCTGATTCATGGCTCTCATATGGGACTAAACAGCCGAAATTTCTCCCGCGTCGACAAGCATTTGATAAAGGATTGGCAGGGGAAGGCCGATTACGTTGAAATAGTTGCCGTCAATGCGTTCCACAAATACGCCGCCCAGCCCCTGCATGCCGTACGCGCCGGCTTTGTCCAGCGGTTCGCCGGTTGCGACATAAGCGTCGATCTCAGCTTCCGTCATCGGCATGAATGTGACCTTCGTTTCACAATGGCGTACGTCCGTCCGGCCTTTTTTCAGTACCGCAACGCCTGTGAATACCGTGTGCGTATTGCCCTGCATCCGTTTTAAATATTCCTTTGCGGTCTGGGGCGTGTGCGGTTTGCCGAGGATATCGCCATTGAGCAGCACGACGGTGTCCGCCCCGATGACGCAGTCGTCCGGATTAGCGTCAGCGACGGGCCGCGCTTTCTGCAGAGCAAGTGTTTTAACATAATCTGCGGGCGGCAGGCCGACTGGCTGTACTTCTTCGTCGTTCGAGGGGCGGACAATGAAGTCAAGCCCGATCATAGTGAGGAGTTCCCGCCTGCGCGGCGAGGATGAAGCAAGGATGATCATAAATTATATTTCCGGTTTCTTTCGTAATGTTATAGTTCGTCCGTGTCCAGCTGTACGGGGCAGTGGTCGCTGCCTAACACATCGCTTAATATCAAGCTGTCCTTCAGCTTACCGGTCAGCCGTTCGGACACGATGAAATAGTCGATGCGCCAGCCCGCGTTCCGGCTGCGCGCCCCGCCGATGTAACTCCACCAACTATACGCGCCGGTTTTGTCCGGATAGAAATATCGAAAACTGTCGACAAAGCCGTTTTCGAGCAGGCGCGTCATACAGGCGCGCTCTTCGTCCGAAAAGCCAGCGTTTTTATGGTTTGTTTTTGGGTTTTTCAGATCGATTTCTTTATGCGCGACGTTCAGGTCGCCGCAGACGATTACGGGTTTCGCCGTGTCAAGTTGTTTGAGATATGCAAGGAATGCATCCTCCCACGTCATGCGGTACGGCAGACGCCT
>CAYTHS010000037.1:0-22236 GCA_964437665.1 uncultured Oscillospiraceae bacterium | reverse complement strand
GTCCGTATGCAGCAGGATTGGTGTATGAGCGCCAATCCTCTTCTCCTCCTTTTGGATTGCAGCCAGAGAGAGCGCAATTTTGTCAGGCTTCCAAATATCGTCCTGATCACACAGCATTACATATGAGTGCCTGTATTGGCTAATCATATCTAGAAAATTCTTCGCGGCACCTCCTCTGTTGACTTTATTTTGTGATAGCGTGATTTCTCCGGGATGCCTAGAAGCATATTCACGTAGGATTTCCCAGGTCGCGTCTGTGGAACAATCGTCGCACACCACAACATGAAAACAATTTTGCGTCTGCCTGAAAATTGAGTCCAGTTGTTCTTTTATGTATTGTTCACCGTTGTACGTTGCCATTAGTATCGTTATCATACCCAAAACGCTTCCAATGTTCATTTTTTGTCCACAACCCCAAAATGCTGATAAAGCACCGCGATAATTGTTTTTTATCTGCTAACGTTCAGATGTTAACTGCCTGGAATTGCTTAATTCCATCTTTTTATAAAGAACTGTCAACACAGTGTTCTTTTCTGCAACTATATAGCAACTTGGCACTCATATCAACGCTCCTTGTGTTTTCCGGTCAAAACGTTTCCTGCTTGCGGGAAACAACAAGTGCTCACGGCGGATTTTTCGATCTGGATTCCACCTTTGGGAACCTGACTTGCGGTCGAAAGAATAAACCCGACAGCATCCCGGATATAACAATCCGGAAACGCTTCATTTTCTTGTCGTCCGCAAAGCGGGCGATACGAATCAACTGTAATCCGCACTTTGCAATGTAGTAGCAAATCCCACGAAACCCTTCCTGGCGGTAAGTATAGTTTTCGTTTCGGAACGCATATCGGTAACGACCGATTCGAGCGGTGTCGTCAAGCGCAATGCTAGAGCCAACATTGTTTTGGGTGGCATGCGTAACGGTGCTTCTGCCCACTAAGTAGCTCGGCATGGCGTTACGAACCGCAATTCTGCGGCTGTATTCAATGTCGTCGCCCCAAATGAAAAACTCCCCGATCGGCAAGCCTACTGAAACGACAACCGCCGTTCGGACTAAGAACGAAACAAATGTCGCCTGCTCAATTTGGATGATCCCATCTTTGAGTAACTCTACATGCTCGTAGAAGCTTTTTTTGATTTTTTGACGATTCATGCGGCATTCACGTCCGTCCGTCCACAGCGCAACGCTGGAAAGATACCCATATTCGCCGGAAAGCAGCTTGTCGGCCTGCATCAGCTCTGCAAGCGCCTCCGGCTGCGGAAACGTGTCGTCGTCCATGAGCCAAAGATGCGAATAACCAAGTGTAACAGCTGTCTGCATACCGTATGCAAACCCGCCGGCCCCGCCTAGATTGGAGCCGGTGTTGTAATATCGAATCGATTCGCATGCAAGTTCTTGAACGGCTTGCGCGGTACCGTCCGTGCTGGCGTTGTCGATCACCAATACGTCGCAGCCTGCACCCTGTTGGTTCATGACGGCTTCCAAGCACCGCAGCAAAAGCTGTTTTCTATTGTAAGTTACTATAACTGCTGCTATAGCATTCATGAAATCGTTATCCTTTCGCGCTTAACGGGTCAGCCGACGGCGGTTACAACGTCAGTTCATTACGGCTTAGCAGGAAGCTGGTTGGTAATTAAGAATTCCTCGTATGCGTCACAAACGGATTCCGCCGGTCCAAAGGCAATTTGTCTCCCATGTTCCAGCCAAAGTACCTTGTTGCTCATTTTGCGAATCTGTTGCATGGAATGCGATACCAAAACGGTAGTTGCGCCTCCTTTGATGATATCCAGCATGGTCTTTTCGCTTTTTGCGCGGAATGCACCGTCGCCGACGGAAAGCACTTCGTCCAGAATCAGGATGTCCGGCCTGACCATGCTCGCTATGGAAAATGCCAGGCGCGATTTCATTCCGGTGGACAGCTGGCGAAACGGACGGTCGATAAACGTTTCCAGTTCGGCATAGGTAATGATGCTGTCGAACTGTTCATCCATGAATTTCCGTGTATATCCGAGCATTGCACCCCGCAAATACGTATTCTCCGCGACCGTAAGGTCAGGATCGAAACCGGAGCCAAGTTCCAAAAGTGCAACAACGTTTCCGCCAAGGGTGATCCTCCCGCAAGAAGGCTGCATAATACCGCTGACCGCCTTCAGCATAGTAGATTTCCCCGCACCGTTTTTACCGATGATACCTAGCATTTCGCCGCGGTCTATACGGAAAGAAACATCGTCCACGGCTTGGAAAGTCTGCTCATGATATGTGCGCGTCAGTTTGCGCATGACATATTCTTTTAGGCCGATGTCCTTGAAATCGCCGATTTTATAATAAATGGATACATGTTCCAGTTGTATCATTGGTTTCACCTCGTTACACATAATATAGGAAACGATGGTTATATTTCCTGTACATCACCATTCCGATAATCAGCGGAACAGCCCCTGCCGCAAAAATGATCAGATGGAATTGAAAACTGGGGATCGTTCCATCGATCACAATAAGGCGAACGTATTTGATGATATCGTAAACTGGGTTAAGTAAAAACAATCGCTGCGCCTTCTCGGAAAAAGCGTCTACCTGATAGAAGATTGCCGAAGTGTACATCAGCAAAAGCGTGAAAACGCCATAAAGATACTGCATGTCACGGAAGAACACATACAGTGCCGAGAGAATCAAACTCACTCCTATCGTCAGCGCAACCAACATAATTACGGGGTACAGCAACGCAAAAAAGTGCCAGCCAAACGTAATGTTGTCAATGGCGGCAAATATAAAAAACAGCACCAGCGTTAGCAGGAAATTAATCAGCGACGAGATATTGGATGAAAACACAAAAAGGTACTTTGGTATATTGACTTTGGTAAAACTGCTTGCGTTTGCATACAATGATGTCATCCCTTGTGTTGTAGCTGTGCTGAAGTAAGAGAATATCAGGTTGCCGGCAAACAGATAAGTCGTATAGTGCAGCGTATTTCGTCCAAAAAACTGTGTGAACACGATTTTCATGATCATCAGAGTAAGCAACGGGGAAAGCAGACTCCAAAGCATGCCCAAAGAGGTGCGCTTATACTTTTTTTTAAAATCCCGCTTTACAAGCTCCTCAAACAGAAACTGGTGCTTCTTATATTTTGTAACTAAATCAGCAAGCCGCATATATTTCTGCAAAACCTTTCATAGCAGGAGTATAAATCGCCATATTTATGATGCGATATAAACCTCCATAATATCCTATATTATATCATGACTTGTCAACCGCAAGCCTGTCATGCTTTGCCAATACGGATCGAATCCCACGTGGTGGCAGCCCGGCCTCTCGCCTTGTAAAGCAGCCCGGTTTACTGGTTACGATCCATAGCATATACCCGATAGATAGTTCTTCTCTGCGGCACTTGGTCTTGTGCCGCCGCATCCCGGGATGGCGCTCTTTCGTTGCACGTTCCCCGGTAAAACTATTTTTATGGCGCTTCTGCGCGGGGAAATCCGTCGTTTAACGCAGCAAGTTGTCATTGTTCAAACCAGCATACTTCCGCTCTTTTGGTGAATGCCGGCCTGATTCCCGATCGCACAGTTTTCCGCAGTCAACACAAGTATCCTTAATGAGCGCCTTGGTCAAAAACACGGAATCCCAAATTGCGAATTTTCACAGGCCGTTCCGAATCGTCTGCTAAGGCTCTGTTTTTGAAGCATTTTGCCCGGCAAACAAAAAACATTTCTGAGCTGAGATTGCTCCGGCTGGGCAAACCGTCATGCATTTTCCGCAGCGAATGCACTCCGTACTGTTTATGTTTTCCGTTATAGCAACATTCATCTCGCATGTTTTTTCGCAAAGTTTGCAATCGGTGCATTTTTCTTTGTCGACAGATAACCTATATAAACTGAAGCGATTAAATATGCCGTACATAGCGCCGAGCGGGCATACATATTTACAAAATGGTCTGTATATGAAAGCAGACAGGAGAACAACCGCCGCCAAAATACCGAGTTTCCAGTCGAACAAAAAACCAAGGCTTGTGCGAACCGCATTGTTTTGTGCTATCAGCGGAAGCGCTCCTTCCAGTATTCCCGCCGGACAGATCCACTTACAAAAATACGGTGACCCAATACCAAAAGCGTTCGTCAGAACTGCCGGCAGCAGAAACACAAACACTGCCAGCACCGCATATTTAACATACCTTAGTATTCCATCTAGCTTGCGTTGGATTTTCAGCTTTGGCAAAGGAATTTTATGTAACAAGTCTTGCACCAATCCAAAAGGACACAGGAAACCACAAATCAATCGGCCAAAAACTACCCCGAACAGCATGATGGTTCCTAATACATAAAACGAAAAATTATATTTGTGTCCGGATATTACGGCTTGCAGCGATCCGATAGGGCATGCCCCCATTGCGCCGGGGCAGGAGTAGCAGTTCAGCACCGGCAGGCAGACCGCCTTGCTGTCGCCTGTAAAGATCTTTCCTTTTACGAATCCAATTAGGTATCCGTTAAACAGAGCTGCCGCCGCAATCTGTATCAATAATCGTATGCGGGATTGTTTTTTTTCATCGTTTCTTTTCATCCGACACCTATGCATTCCAGACAAATCGCAACTGCTTTTTCCAGCACAATCAGATGCTCTTTTCTCAATATTCCAATTACGATAAAGGCAAGGGCGGCGGTTATTGTCGCCGCCCTTGCCAGGTTAACACGCCTTTTGCTGTTCATAAATCGTTATTTCACTGTGCAGCGCATTGTAAAGCGACATCCATCATTGCGGAGTACATCGCGATAACGTTGCCGTTCGGCACACCGACTACCAGTTCCCCAACAATGTTGCCTTGACTGTCTACAAATACAGTCGTAGGATACGCCGAGCAATAATCAATAAATCCTTCCAGCAAGCTTTCGCTGTCCATAAGGGTAGTAAATTCGATTCCAAGCTCGTCAATCATTTTTTGTGCAAGCTCCGTTTCGCTTGCTGCATCCGAGCAGATAGAGATCAGATTGATGTTTTCAGGCAACTGCGTATACAATTCTTGAAGCTCCGGCATTTCCTCAACGCAAGCCGAACACCATGTCGCCCACAGATTAACCATCGTGATATCATAATCTGCAAAAATCGATGCATCAACCGCTTCACCCGTCATCGAGACTGTTGAAAAATCTTTTAACGTACCCTCGAAATTCTCTGCACTCGTATCCGGTTCCACTCTTTCTTCCGGTGTAAAGAGACAAATGCCGTCATTTATCGTTCCCAGCGAATCAATATAGGCGGCTAATGCGGGTTGTTCAGAATCGGATATTTCAAAACCTGACATATCGTCGCTGTAGGCAAAGTAATACGTGTAACCGTCTGCGGTATAAAACACGTCCGCTTTTTGATATTTCTCCATCATTTTATCAAAATACGCAGCATCTTCTTCACTGTTGCCGTTAATTTTCAGAACTGCAAACAAGTATACCGTTTTTTGATTAATATCATTATATATCTGATCAATTTCTTCCTCGGTCATAGTTTCAAGCGTTTCGTCGGAAGGCATTGCCGCAATCGCCGCATCGGTAAAATAGGTTGCGCCGATCATTTGTGGCGTAATAAAAAGGCCTAAGCGAGAGTCCTCCGCATTTCTTTCTGCCGTCAGCTCTTTTGTCAGTTCAATCCCAAGTCCAAGTGTTTTTTCGTAAACAGTATTATCATTGCCTTCAATAACATACGGTTCCTGGTGTATTGTTTTCATGTTTTCCCTGTCAAACGTTTGATTGAAATATACACCGTTATCTGCCGTCTGCGTTTCTGTGGTTGGTGTTTGTGGATCATTGGAACCGCTGCATGCGGCAAGTCCGCTTACAGCGATCAGCATGGTTATAACGAGCGCTATGGGAAAGAGTGTCTTTAAAACCCTGTTGTTTTTCATTGTCCTTCTTGCTTTCCTTAATTCGTTCTCTTAAAAACGTATTGCTTTTAAGGCTTTGCCATCTTAGCACCCCAAATTGACTTAATGATGACAATACTGTCAACAAAAATTCGCAATTGTATGTCCAAACAATTACGAAATAAATAAACGCTGCAAGCGAACTATTCTATTAGTGTATCCAGCAAATACAACGTGCGGCAAACGTCCGTTCTTCGTTCAGGCGTGCGCGCATTGGTTGTTTCTCGTCCTCCGCCATATACTTCTTGCGTTCGTTATCCGGCAGAATCTCACTTCCCCTTATTATATACACGCTCCTAACTTTGACGCGCGCCCATCGCAGCCGAACTGTGCGCAAAGGCCCATTCCGGTACAAGCATTCGCACAACGTACCACCAAAGCCGCGATGATTTCGTCTA
Source organism: uncultured Oscillospiraceae bacterium (assembly GCA_964437665.1). Taxonomy (GTDB): domain Bacteria; phylum Bacillota; class Clostridia; order Christensenellales; family CAG-138; genus UBA7703. The sequence continues at coordinate 15,931 of CAYTHS010000037.1, read as the reverse complement.
ACGGCGGGACGAACACTCCCTCGCGGAATTACACAAACGATTTACGCATGGCTTCGCGTCGGCCGTTTCGTATGAACCGTTATAAATCAACCGGTTGCCCCAGCTTTGCGGACCGATAGACGCCAAGTATGATTTCAAGCGGGGCGCGACCGCTGCGCGCATCCAGCAGAAGCGGCGTATCATACAGCACCGCGTCCGCAAAATTACCGATTAATCGGATATGTCCTTCCGCACTGATCGCCTTCGGATCGGAACTTGCGACATTCTCCGCGTTCAGCCCGACCGGAACCGGACATTCGGCGGGTAAATCCCAGCGCAGAATCCTGTCTTCTTCCAAAACAACGCTGCCGTTATCCCCGCAAATCTCAATCCGCCTCGGATATCCCGGGTAGCATGTTGTGGAGCCTTCCATCGTCCCCACAGCGCCGCATTTGAAATCAACAATCGCTACCGCGGAATCTTCAACCTCGATGTTCCTCGTCTGTGTTTTTGTCAGCGCGGTCAGTGTCCGCACGGGGCCCATCAGATACCGGAACACGTCAACGCCATGAATCCCCTGGTTCATCAGCGCTCCGCCGCCGTCCATTTTCCATGTCCCTCGCCAGCCGCCGCTTGCATAATATTCCTGTGAGCGATAATATTTCATGGCTAAGCTGGCCGATACAATCCTGCCGAACGCACCACCGTCGATCGCGCGCTTCACCGCCTGCACCGCATCCTGGAACCGATACTGGGAAATTACGCAGACCTTTCGCTTCATTCGCTCCGATAAATCGATAATCGCATCTGCGTCCTCCAGGGAAAGACTCATCGGCTTCTCCACAACCACATGCTTCCCCGCGCGCAGCGCGGCCAGCGTCTGCGGCGCGTGCATCCCGCTGGGCGTACATATGGAAACCGCGTCGATTGCGTCGCTTTCAAGCATCTCTTCCAGTGAATGAAACGCCGTTATCGTGTTTTTTTCGGCGAAAGCGGCCGCGCCGGGCGCGTATTGGTCGAAACATGCACGAAGTTCGGCTTCCCGAACCTGTGCAATCGCCGCGGCGTGAAAATTTGCGATCATTCCGCAGCCGATAATCCCGAATCGAACTTTCAACATTTTTTCTCCTGCCAATGATAGCGGTCTCTGAGAATATCCAGATACATTTTCGTCGCTTCTTCGCCGCCTTCCGAGAACGAATCCCCCTGCGGGCGCACCAGCAAATCGTCTTCCATCTGTTGTTTGCGTATGCGGTAGTGCGTTTCAACGCTGACATAGCCATCGTAACCGTCGCTTTTGAGCCGATCGATCAGTCCCTGATAGTCAACGCTGCCTTCTCCGATCAGCGCAGGCTCGAACATCGCGCCGGAAGGCGCGCGCCGTATGTCTTTCAGATGCACATGCCGGATCCATTTTCCAAGCCGTTCATAGCCGTCCGGAAACGGCGGCGGCGCGGCCGGATCGGCAATCTCGTTCCCAGCGTCGTAAAGCGCGGCTACGCAGGGTTCGTTCAGCGCATCCAGGAACTGCGCAAGCCGTTCCATATTGTCCGTGTTCACGCTTGGTTCCGATTCGATCACGATCGAAACGCCCTCCGCCTTTGCGATGCGTACAACCGGCGTAAATCTCTCCAGTATCTCCGGCAGCGCTCTCCCGAAACATTTTTCGTTCCAGAATGTAAAGCCGCGGATCAGGTCCGTTCCAAGCGTATGCGCCATGTCCGCACACCGGGCGAATCCATCGATATGCGCGCGGTATTCCCTTTCGTCGTGCAAATCGCACTTGAACAGCGGCGATGCGACGGCGCAAACATGCAGCCCTGCGTCCGCAGTGAGCTGCTGTATATCCGAGACGTCGTCGCGGGTCATTTCAAAGGGGTTTTTATTTCTGACGGAGCGAATTTCCAGCGCGTCAAGTCCGTATTGTATCGCAATACGGACAGCCGCGCTCAAATCCTGTGAAATCTCGTCCGTAATAACTGCTGTTCGAAACATAGCTCCGTCCTCTCGTACAATTTTATTTCAAAGCGGCAGGCAGGCTGATCACGCGTCCTCGAACGCCTGCCGGATAAACTCGGAAATTCGCTCGACGCCGATCGTCATAAGCTCTTCCCCTTTTTCGGCGGACGCGCTCGACGTGTCGCCCCAAGCGCCGCTTTCGCAGTATTCCCGAAAGGTCCCGAAGGTCTGAAACGGCGTCCCGCTCCATCGGAGGACGTTCCCGAGTTTCTTTTTTGGTTTTTCATTGCATGCCCGTTCCATATGCGTGGACGAGGCATCGGCCGCCAGAGCGACGCTCGTAATCATCTCGCCGCCGTGGCCCGTTCCTTCGCGGCCGCAGGACAGGATGCCGTTTTCGTTCGCACCCAGCGTCTGCCACCAGTTTACAAGCGCGCATTCCCAGCCTTCCGCCTTCAGTCGTCTGCAGGCGGCGGCCGCGGCGATCTCGTTCGGCGAATGAAACGTTAAGAACACGATGCACCGGAACCCACTCGTTCGCAGCAAGGAACGCGCAGTGCAATAGTAAAAATCTTCCAGCGTATGCGTTGCAATGTGGACGGTACCGTCCATTTCGGCAAAATCAAGCGTGTCTCCAAATGGGATGGGCGGCGCATACGGGCAACAAACGTTACGTGCGATTCGAGGCGTAGCCATCTGCGCAACCGTCAGGTCCAACCCGAGCGGCCCGTGCCTGCCAAGCGTTTCCACCGATGCGACGGGCAGCAGGATCGCCGCGGATCGCCGGCTCAAATCGACAAGTTCCGACGCCGTCATGTGCTGTATGTTCCAATTTACGCTCATACTTCGTCTCTTGGGCGGACCGCTACCGGCTTGCCCGTACGTGCAGACTCCGTAATCGCCAGCGCGACGTCCATGGATTTACACGCATCGGTGACGGTGCTCCGTATCGGCGTGCCGCTGCGTATGCCGCTGACAAACTCGTCGATTTCCTCGTGGAACGGATGATGGTCGACAGAACCGGTATTCGGCTCGACCATCGGCAAACACACCCAATCCGTCTGCTTGGCAAACAGTTTATCGGAATAAATCCTGTTGTTCCGGACTGCGCCTTTCGTCCCTAACAGGTCGATATTGAACTGATACGGGAACGCAAGCCCGTCCAGCGAGGCGGATATCCTTCCAACGCTCCCGTTTGCGAACTTCGCCGACGCTGCAAACGTCGTGTCGTAGTTAAAATCTTCACGCGCACGGCAGGCATATGCGAACACTTCCGTGATTTCTCCATTCAGATACCGCGCGGCGTCCGCCGCATGGCATCCGCCCGTGATCATTGCGCCGCCGGCAAATTCCTGCTTCCGAATCCAGGGATAACTTGCAAACGTCGGTTTAATCCCGTGCCAGTAGTCCGTTTGCGCATAATAGATATCGCCGATCGCGCCCGTGTCGATCAGGTTTTTCAGTGCTGCGGTCAGCGGGATCCAGCGGGTCAGAAAGCTTACGATCGTCGTTCGGTCCGACTTGACGGCGGTACGGTACAACGCGTCGACTTCTTCAGGCGTGATACCCGCCGGTTTTTCAAGCAGAAGGTGTTTACCCGCCTGCAGAGCGGCGATGCCTTCCGGCGCGTGCAGGTAATTCGGCATACATTCGGAAACGATGTCGACTTCCGATGAAAGCAGCATCTCCTCATAATGCCGGTAAACAACCGCGTCCGGCGCATAACGCGCGGCAAACTGCTTTGCGCGCTCGTAATCCCTGCCGCACACGGCGGCGATATACGTGTGCTCATTGCGCGAAAAAGCCGCGACATGCTGAACGGCAACCTGGCCGGTCCCTCTCAGCCCGACGCCCAGTTTCTTTTTTTTACTCTGCATTTCACATAACCTCCAGCTTGCCGTAGATATCCAGCGCATACCGGTTGAATTCAGGCAGCAGTTTCTGTTCGAGCGCCCGCGGGCGAGGCAGATCGATCGTTATGTTGCCGACCATGCGCGAAGGCCTTGCCGAAAGTACGACGACTCTGTCCGAAAGGAATACCGCCTCGCTGATCTCGTGCGTAACAAACAGCACCGTCTTACGCGCTTCGGACCAAATGCGAAGCAGTTCGAAATTCATCTTCTCCCGCGTAATCGCATCCAGGGCGCCAAACGGTTCGTCCATCAGGATCAGCTTCGGTTCATGTATCAGCGCACGCGCAATTGAAACACGCTGCTGCATGCCGCCGGAAAGTTCGTTTGGATAACAACGCTCAAACCCCTTCAGGCCGGCCAGTTCCAGCAGTTCCATCGCCCGCGACACGTATTTTTTTCGGTCCAGTTTCAAAATCTCTATGGGCAGCAACACGTTATCGATCACGCGGCGCCAGTCCAATAAGAGTGATTTTTGAAACACGAACCCAACTTCCTTTTTGGGATCGAATTGTTCCTTATCGACCAGAATCTCGCCGGACGTTTGCTGCATCAATCCCGCGATAATGCGCATCAGCGTCGTTTTTCCGCAACCGGACGGGCCGACAATGCTGACAAATTCGCAGTCGCCTACGTCAAACGAAACGCTGCCGAGCGCTTCAAGTTCTCCGTCGCGCGTCGTGTAAACCTTGCGCAAATCTCTGATCGACAGCAGTGCTTTCTTTTCTTCCATGATTCAAACTCTTTCTTCAAGCTTGTGCGGTTGCCCGGCGCCGTATGTACGACGCCGGGCAAGCGTTGATTGCTGCTAACGGCTAAACGCGGCTTACTCCATCGTAAAGCCGGTATACGGGGTCTCGGGCAGGAATCCCGCGTCATAGATTTCGTCCACGCCGAAACTCAGTTCCGACTGATACGTGTTGACGAGGTCCCAGGTCTGCTGCATCTTTTCGGCATCGATATAGCCAATGCCGTTTGCTTTGTAGTTCTCCGTCTTGAGGAAGTTAAACTCGATGTACAGCGCTTTGAGCAGGTCGTCTTTGTTGATCGACTGATACTGGGAAAGGATTTCGATTGCCTCTTCAGGATTGTTGAGCGTGTACTCCCATGCGCGGTATGTCGCGTCGAGGAAAGCCCGGAGCATTTCGGGATCGTTTTCGATGGTTTCGTCGCTGGCAATATAGGAATGCGCATAGCATTTAAACCCATAGTCCGACCACAGGAAGTAACTGAAGCCGCCCTCCGGAATCGCACTTTCAAAGTTCGGCAGCCCGGTGAGCAGTTCGAACACGACGTCTGCGTTGTGCGAAGCAAGTGCGGAAACCTTTGCCGTGGACTCAATGTTCACAAATTCTACGCTGTCGGGGTCCACGCCGATCATTGCGGCGAACGCCGGCCACATCACCTTGTGTCCGTCCGTCTCCGGAACCGCGACCGTCTTACCGACGATATCCTGCGGTTTTGTGATCCCGCTTTCGTCCCAGAAGTACATAGCGTTCGGGTGATTGTCAAAGATGATGCCGATGATCTTCGCTTTGGCGTCCTGATTCCGGTACTGGAACACGACGGGCGCGTCCGCGATCGCGATGTCGGCCGTTCCCGCATCGATCGCCGTCACGGAATAGCCGGACCCCTGGCCGATGATGACGTTGACGTCAAGACCGACTTCTTCATACCATCCCTTGTCAAGCGCTACAAAATACGGGCTGTGATCTGCCGCTATCGTCCAGTTCAGCAGAAAATCAACATGTTTGAGCTCCTTCTCATCCGTTTGCTCCGCTTCCGCGTCGCTCGATTCGGTTTCTGTTACCGCGGCGCTCTGTTCTTCCGGAGCTTCCGCTGTCGTTTCGGTTCCCTCCGCGGTACACGCCATAAAACTCAGCACCATTGCTACCGCCAGAATAGAAGCCATAAGTTTTTTCATTGGTTCATTCCTCCTGTATTTTTTTTGTATGTTCATGCCATTTAGCATAGCGGCCTGACCGGTACTCACGTCTCCTCCGGTACGCTTGTCACGAATCCACACGTTCCTTTACAAAGTTCCAGGGCATCAGAAGCCGCTCCAGCAGCGTGATAAACAGATACATCCCCCAGCCGAGGATACTCATCATAATCAGCGATGCAAACATTGGCGGCGTATCCATCGTCGATTGCGCGTTGACGATAACGTATCCGAGTCCAACATCCGAAGCGATCAGTTCGCCGACGATCACGCCCATGATGCATAACGTACCGCTGATTTTCAGACCTGCGAATATATAAGGAAGCGCGCCGGGAATCTGAATTTTAAACAAAATCTGCCATCGATTGGCGTCCAGATAATTCACCAGGTCCAGCAACTGCTTGTCCTGTGCATTCAGACCGGTTATCGTATTGAGCAGCATCGGGAAAAAGCTGACCAGAAACGCAATGACAATGTTCGTTTTCAGTCCGTATCCGATCCAGATCAGTAGAATCGGCGCGATGGCGATAACCGGCAGGGAGTTGATGAAAATAAACGCAGGCATCAGGATATTCTGAATCGTTTTCGACCACGAAATCAAAACTGCGAGGAATACGGCTCCAACCGCGGTGACGGCAAAGCTGATGGCGAATTCCTTCAGCGTCGCGCTGATGTTTATGATCCAGTGATAGTCCGCGTCCGGCTGCGCCCAGAAAAGATGGTAAATTGCGCTCGACGGCGTGCAAAGGAACGCTTCCCTGATGTGCAGCACGCGCACCAGAATCTCCCAAACGACCAGGAACAGGAGTATCGACGCCACATCCTGCACAGCCTTGAAATATTTTGCACCCTTCTTTTTCGGAAGGCAGCTTGCATTCTGTTTCATCATCATTCCTCCTCCGCGGCCCTGTTCGTCCAGGGCATACAGAGCTTCTCAGCCTTCGATATCAGCCAGAACAACAGCAACCCCATGACGGACAGCAGGACCAGACACGCGAACATCGTCGCCATATCGATGTTCGCCTGCGCCGAACGCAGCAACCGCCCGAGCCCTTTCTTTGAAGCGATGAACTCGCCCACGATCGACCCTACAACACACATCGTGGCGCTGATTTTAACGCCTGCGAAAAGATGCGGCAGTGCGTTTGGAATGCGGATTTTTGTAAATATCTGCCATTTGCTGGCGTTGAGGTACTGCACAAGGTCCAGAAGGTTATCGTCCACATCGATCAGGCCCGTAACCGTATTCAGCAGAACGGGAAAGAATGCGATTAGCACCGCAACGAATATCTTAGACTGGATACCGTAGCCGAACCAGAGCAGGAACAGCGGCGCGAGCGCGATTTTCGGAATAGAGTTGAGCAAAACGATAACCGGCATAAGAAACTTGTTCAGCGGTTTCGACCAGGCGATCAGCAACGCGAGCGCGACGCCGAGTACCAGCGTAACGGCAAAGCTGATCAGGATTTCCCCGCCGGTAACGGCAATATGCGTCCACCATTGATTCTTGGCGGCAAGCGCCGGGTCGAATAAACTGCGAAGAACCAGGACGGGAGACGGGAGCACGTATTTCTTGATTTCAAATCCGACGACAACCGCCTGCCAGATCCCAAGGAATACTGCTACGCTGAGCAGTTTGATACTGTGTTTTTTCACAGTTCTCAGCAGCTTCGTTTTCATCGGGCGTCACTCCTCCGCGTCTGCACGTTTGCACTGTTCGATTTCTTCAAGACGATAACCAAAACCCGTATCTCCCAGGGAGGAAAGGTCGATCATTCCATTCCTGCGGCGATAGAGCCCTCTATGGATACGCGCCTCCTGCGCCGAAGCATCCGGGCAAAACTGCATGGAGTTGACTTCGACTCCCATAATCGTGCCTGCGTTTGCCGCAAGCAGCACATGCGGGATAATTGCAAGCTTGGGATTGGTCAGGTCCTGTACCATAATGGCCATATCGTGTTTTCGCGCCCAGCAAAGCGACAGTATGGCTCCCGTAAGTGTTTTGCACGTTTTTAACGCAACGCCGGTCCAGCCGAGCGCAAACCCGCGCTCGACAAAGTGCCAGTCATGCGCGCTTTCGTCCATCAGAAGGAGTTTGCGGGCGCTGACCGCGTGCACATCGATCGGGTAGCGGTCCAGTTCATACGGAAAAGGCTGCTCCAGATAGAGAATCCGTTCATAAATCTCCGCGTGTTCGTCTTTTAAACGTTCCAGTATTCTGCAGACATAAGCGGGATCTTCGACCGTACAGTTGAAGTCGGCCGTGATGTTTTCAACATTCGTCTCCAGCGCAATTTCCCCGACCTTGACAATACGGGAATAATCCCATTGCTCATCGTTGCCTGTCAATTTGATTTTCAGGTTGAACAGGCCGTCTTTTTCAATCCAATCCCTCAGCAAAACAGGGTATTCGTCCGAGGGTTCGTCTCCGCGCAGATCTTCCGGAGAAAGCGGGTCCTTGCCGCCGACCAGATGACACGCCGCGATCTTCGAGGGAACTTCGCCGCGCGGGACAAAATACGACTCCGGATACTCCCCGGCAAACTCCTCTTTCGAGCCGCCAGTATAATAATAGGTAAGATCGTGGTTCATATACGTTTCGTTGAACGTATCGAAGACCTTCACTTTGTTTAGAATTCCGTACGCGTCGTAAAGGGCGAGGTCAAATGCGGAACAGCAGACAAGCGCCGCCAGATAGGGCATCGGTTCCTGCGCCGAATCGCTTTTGTTCGCGTCTGCGAGGCAATCGTTCAACGCTCCGCAGTTAAAATGGTGCCCGATTTCCATCGGATGTCCGCAGGTGTGCTCGTTTCTCCATGCTTCCAGCAAAAGTTCGCAGAATTGTTTCATGCGCCTTGCGCGCACGTTCTGCGGCAACGATGAAGGCCAACTCCACGCGACGGCAACGGGTGTTTCGCCGCAACCTCGTGCAGAAGTCCCATTTTGACCAGTTACCGTCATAAATACGCGCACCGTTTCTCCGCGGACGGTCACTTCATGTCCAAATTTCAGAGGAACGCGGTTGGAATAGCCTTGAAACTCTATCTGAACGTCCGAAATCGTAATGTCAAATTCACTCATGTCCTATTTGCTCCAGAATTGTTACTTATTATTGAAATAATTGGGTAAAAAACGATTAATTTGTTCGGTCTGTGTTTTTATTTGTCTTATTCTATACCGTGATACCTGTAGTTGTCAACCATATTTCGTGTTATTTTGTAATCTTACTTTACTAATAAATTCACAAAATATTATATGATCCGCTTTCTGCTCGCAAAAAGAGCACTGTTCTTTTTTAATTTTTGATTGTTCTCATGACAAATACGGTATATAGTATAAATATGAAACTGAATGAACAAAAAAGCCTGGCGCTTGTATTAGAGTGTATTGAGGATGCCGGTTTGATTTCGCGTGCTACAATCGCGAAAGAGACCGGTTTGAGTCGTACAACCGTCTCCAGTGCGGTTAACCAATTGATCGACCTTCATCTGATCCAGGAAGACGAGCAGGTTGTCGCGATGCAAACACGCGGCCGCCCTGGAATTCCGCTTTCTCTGACCACGGATGAATGGTATGCTGCAGGCGCTACTTATATCGACCACGAGCTTCTCTTCAGCATGACCAACCTTGCAGGGCAGGTTGTCGCATCCTATGCCAAACCCGTTTCCGACGGCTCCGCGGATACCTACCTTTCCACGCTGGCGGAGGGATTCAGCGAATTCATCCCGCAATGCCCCGGCAAGCTGCTTCCGCTGCTTGGCGTCGGTTCGCCGGGTATGATCGCTTCCGGATGTGTGCAGACCGCAAGCGACATGGGTTGGAGCAAGGTCGATATTTCCGCGTTCCTCTGGCGGAAACTCCACATGCCCTCAACCGTCATCAACCGGCACTGGGCGAGTTGCCTGAGCGAATACAACCTCAGCGCGGCTCCGGATATCCAAAGCCAGGTCTATGTCGGCATCAGCACGGGCATCTGCGCGTCCTTCATCGTAAACGGAAAGCTGTTTACAGGTTCGCATAACGGCGCGGGCGAAATCGGCCATACCGTAGTCAACCGCGACGGCCCCGTTTGCAGTTGCGGCCGCAAAGGCTGCCTGCACGCGATCTCTTCGGAGAATGCTGTCATCAAGCAAATACGCGATTACTATCTGGAACAGCTCGGGCCGGCCTGCAAGGACGACGGGCTATGGAACATCATCCGTTCCGGACAGGAATTGGATTTTAACTCCATCTGCCGCGCGGCGGAACACGATAACCCCGTAGCAATCCGCCAGCTGCGAATCGCTTCCCTGTATCTCGGACTCTCCATCGGAAACCTGATCAGCATGTTTAATCCGCAGTTGGTTGTGCTCGGCGGGTCGCTGATCGACCACGGCGGACAGTATTTAACCGATATGATCATTGACAGCGTGAAGGAGCACGCCAGCACCGACGCTCTGCTGACAGTCAAAATCAAACCTTGGTCGCTCGGGCGGTATTCCGCCGCAATCGGCGCCGCACATCTCGTGCTGCAAAACAAGCTCGCCGTTCTTACGAAATAGACGGCCGCATCCGGTCCGCCGAAAAACCGGCGGCGAAGACCGCTCTTCCATGGCTTCCATGCGCGCGTTTCAAGCCGTTTTTTGCCTGTGAACGAATGCACCGTTGACCAATACGCTTTGAACGCGGGCCTCCCCGTCAAAAACAACAAGGTCCGCGTCTTTTCCGATATCGATACTGCCTTTTTTTCCGTCCAGGCCAAATATCCGCGCCGGAGTCAGCGTAAGCATTTTTACCGCGTCCACGAGCGGGATACCGGCGTCACGCCAGGCCGTCTTCAAGAGCCGGTCGGCTGTCGCAATACTGCCCGCAAACGCTTGCCTGTCGGGCATTTTTGCTACGCCATCCTCAATAATGACCGTTTGACCGCTTTTTTTGCCGCCACTCACGGCTGTCTTCACATTCAGCCCGGTGCAGCAAATCGAATCCGTGATCAGGCAAATCCTGTCCGCACCCTTCAGCCGGTATACCATGCGCAGCAGCTCCGGCGGGATATGGCGGCCGTCCGCAATGACCTCGGCCGTCATTTCTTCGATCGCATAAGCACTTTCCACCACGCCGAGATACCGGAAACCGTTTTTCCGCACAATCGAGGACATACCGGAATACAGATGCGTCACATGCGTGTACCCGTGTCGGAAGCCTTCCAGTACTTCCGCATATTCCGCGTCGCTGTGCCCGATACTCGGCAGTATCCGGTGTGCGCGAAGGTAGTCCCCAAATTCAAGCGCGCCGGGAAGTTCGGCCGCGGCGCTCCAGCGCGCGACGTCCCCGTCCGCATACGCTACGATCCCGCGGTATTCCGCAGGATCGGGGTTTTTGATGTAACGCGGATCCTGCGCGCCGCACTGTTTTACATTGAAATACGGACCTTCAAAGTGCAGACCGGGCAGGTTCATTCTTCCGTCAAGCATTCTTTTTGCCGAACGAAATCCATCGACAACCGCATATAGCGCGTCGAAGCTCGCGGACAGCGTCGTTGGGAAAATCGTCGTCGTTCCGTGTGCAAGATGCATTTCGCAAGCTGTAACGAACGCTTCCGCAGTGCCGTCCATGAAATCCGCGCCGCCGCCGCCGTGCGTATGCAGATCTATGAATCCCGGCGCAACATAGCTGCCGCCGAGATCGATCTCCGCAACTCCTCCCGGCCGGTTTTGCCGGTCCGTGGAAATCGCCGCGATCTTCCCCTTCTCGATCAGCAGGTCGCCCGAAACAATGCTGCCGGTCGTAACCATACGCGCGTGTTTGAGCAGTATGCTTTGCATCATATTATTCGTCTTCGCTTTCCAAAGAGTTTACGTCGTCAGGCATCGCCTGTTCCAGCAAAGAAAAGCTGCTTTGATCCGCGTATACGCGCGTCCCTTTTTTCGTCCGAAGGATCGTAGCGGGAAAGTCCGGCGATACCGCGTCCAGCATGGCGTGCTTGAGCGCTTCCGCCTTGTTTTCGGCCGGAACGATGCAAAAAACCTTTTCTGCCGATATCAACGCCGGGATCGTCAGCGTCAGCGCGTACTGCGGCACCGAAGCAATGTCTGCAAAGCAGCCGTCGTGCACCTGCTGCATACGGCAAACGTCGTCGAGCCGTGCGATCTTCATAATCGCCGGGTCCTCAAAATCGGCAACGCCTGGGTCGTTAAATGCAATATGTCCGTTTTCACCTATCCCCATGAAGACGATGTCGATCGGTTTTTCCGTGACCTTTGCGCCGTATTCGGCAATCTCCTTATCGGGATCATTCGTTCCATCCATATAGTGCACGTCCAGAAGTTCCTTGCTGTCGAAATGCCGCTTCAAAAACGCACGAAACGTCCTGGAATCTTCCTGTTTGAGGCCAATGTACTCGTCCATATGGAACGCTTCCACTCTGGAAAAATCGATTCGTTCGTCCGAAAAAAGACGTGCGAGAAATTCATTTTGGGACGGGGCCGCGGCGAATACGCAACGCAGACGGTCTTTCCGTCCAAGCGCGTCCGTGATATATGCCGCCGCTTCCTCTTCGGCAATCGCGCCCATTTCTTCGCGCGTTGGTGCAACCGTCAATGTTACTTCGTCAAACCTGATCTTTTTCATGCCTCTCGTCCTCCTCATAATCCCGCGCTATACTACGCGCTCCACAGCGGCTTTTTCCGCATAGGATTGTCAGGATTATTCTATTACAACCCGCGCATATTGTAAAGTTAGTTTACAAATTGCTTTCAACGCTGCAGTAACCGTCAACCAATAGCGAATAGATGGTTGCTTTTATCGATGCGTCCTGGTGCATCATAACAAACCCTGTCCGATTCATCGGAGTCAGAGTTGCTTCCTTTTATAGCCGTCGCTTTTCTCCATAAGCGTTGCCTCAGCATCTCTGCCAAGGTATGTTTCTAAAACCCGCAAAGCGCATTTATGCCGCCTCAACTAGCATATTCCTGTTGAAAAACATCGCCGCAGCACAACTGCGCCTGCGTTTTTTGCCTCGATCTGCAAGCCGATTCAGCAAAACTGCATCTTCCAGACTTTAGAAACACCCCCTTGTATCCGCCCGCTGGATATTCAGGGCAACTTTCTCGGCGGACCCTTTGCGATATTGACGTCCTTGCAAGAACCGCATCGAGTGAAAATATGGTGCTGTATGATATGGCGCTAAACTGCTGCTTTCGGATTATCAGCGGCAGTGTTTTCAAAAAAACATTCCTTTCAGCGGCAGGTATTCGCAAAATGTCTGACCGGCCGCTGTGTTCTGGCCGCTCAGCACGCCCGGAACACCGTTTAGCAGCCCTTTGCGGCAAGTACGCTTGCAGATCCCTGCGTTCGTTTAGCCATGCGGGAAAAAACTGCACACCAACCGTCCGCATGCGTTGTGCTGCGGCTGCCGTCAATTATGTCGTCTTCAGGCTGCAGCCATACCGGCATCCATCGTTTTGTGCTTATCGCCCCTTGCGTACGCGCACCTGCCGTTTCGGTATATTAATAATGCGCTGACACCCATGTTTGCTTCCTCGCACCCTTCAGCATAATAAGTTCTGCCCGGGGTCAGTTTGTGCGTCCGGCTGCTCGTTCCTCACAATCGGCAGAAAAACCGCAACAATTGCCGGATCGAACTGTGATCCGGCGTGTTCTCGCAGTTCGCGAATCGCCTCTCGTTTCGGCATGGCCTTCCTGTAAACCCTGTCGTTGGTCATCGCGTCGTATGCGTCAACAACCGATAATATGCGGCAACTGAGGGGAATCTGCGTCCCGGCCAACCCGGATGGATAACCCGTTCCGTCCCAGTGCTCATGGTGGCTCAGAATCAGTTCGGAAACATCGATAAGCTCCGGCGTGTTCAAGGCGATACGATATCCGATTTCCGAGTGTTTTTTTACCTCCGTCTTTTCTTCCTGCGTCAGTTCCCCCGTCTTCTGCAGTATCTCTTGCTTAATCCCGACTTTTCCGATATCGTGCAGAACCGAAAGCAGGGCCAGTTCGTTCAGCTCCCTGTCTGAAAGCGCTAGTTCTTCTCCGATAGCCCTGCAGTATTTTCCGAGACGCTCTGCGTGCTCTTTGCTTTCAAGGCTTTTTTCATAGAGCGAGGCCATCAGCGAACTGATGATTGCATTGCGGTATGTTTTGCTTTCGAGAAGCTTCTGATGGTACATCCGTTCTTCCGCCTTGCGAATCACTTCGCCGATCCGTTGGTCCGGCGTTGTCTTTTCCGCGCACCCGAATGAAACGCTCAGCGGTGTAATCCCTTTGCTTTGCTCGCGCAAGCGCGCTTTCAGCCGACGAATCATCGCTTCGGCGTCTTCAACCGGCACATTGGGAAGCGCCATCAGAAATTCGTCGCCGCCCCACCTAGCGATCACGTCCCCGCTCCCCGCACACTCCCGAAGCACTGCGGACACCCGCTCAAGTAATCGATCTCCCGTTTCATGGCTGAATACGTCGTTGGCGATTTTCAGGCCGTTCACGTCGCCCATAACAATCGAAACCGGGACACAAGCGGACTCGTCAAGGCAACGCAGCGCACATTCCATATGCCTCCGGTTGTAGAGTCCCGTAAGCGGATCGTGGCTGCTTAAGAAAGCGACTTCTTTTTCCCGGGCTTTTTCCGCTCGCACGTCCCGAAACACAACGACAACACCCAAAAGCTCGCCCTTTTCGTTTATGATCGGCGAAGCGCTGTCCGAAATGGAAATCCGCTCCCCCCGCTTGTTCAAAACGGCAGTGTTGCTCGCAACGCTCCTTGCCTTGCCGGTTTCCAGGACCGTTTGTGCCGGGTCTGCAGCCGGTTGTCCGTCCTTTTCACGAACCAATCGAAAAACTTCACGAAACGGGCGCCCCACGGCCTCATCGGTTCCAAAAAGAATGATCTCCTCCGCCGCCTTGTTGATCGACGTAATCCTGCCCTTTGTATCGATCGTCACCACGCCGTCGCCGATCGAACGCAGCGTTGTATTCAGCAGTTCTTTTTCCCGGAAAAGATTCTCCCTATAGGTTTCTCTGTCCGTAACGTCAAAGGTTATCGAAAACAGTTTTCTGCCGTCCTGGTTGTCAAACGGGCAGGAAAGAACCTCGACAATCCGGACTTCCCCGTTTTTGCGCCGGTGCGGCATGATAAAATGTCCCTGCCCGCGTTGCAGCGCACGCTTGCGCAGCCTAGCAGTTTCTTCCGCGGATAACGTGTTGATATCCTGAATGCTCAATGCAAGCAGTTCCGCTTTCTCGTAACCATAGAATTCGCAGGCAGCTGGATTGACGTCCAGTATGCGGCCCGACTCCGGATCTATTATCAGCATCACGGCCGTATGATCGTTGAACATCGACTGAAGCCTGCGAAACAGAAGCAGGTTTTCTTTTTGGAGCGCCTTATTCTGCGTGATGTTTTTTCTTGAAACGATCAAGTACTGTACGCCTTCCTTATGAACCGGCGTTATGCTGGTTAAGAAGCAGAGAGCCTTTCCCTTGATTTCCAGTTCTTCTTCCAGTGTAATTCCTCCGGATGATTGTAATCCCTGCATATAGAATGCGTGGAGCCTTCTTCCGGTCTCTTCCCCCCAGACGTCCAGCGGCGTTTTCCCCACGATTTCTTCATTTCGGAAACCCGATATTTTACTGTGTGCCGCATTCAGGCAAAGATAACGAAACTCTCCAGCTTTGTATTCGGCGACAAACATCGCATCCTGTGTGCTGTTAAAAATAAAATCCGCGCCGAACAGTTCGGATTCCCCGCACTGCCGCCGCGGCGTTAAGAATGTTAACTCCGGAATCCCCTTCGGAAAAGTGCATGCAAACAGCGCACAGCAGTCCGGTCCGGTCATATAGGCGCTCAACTGAACGCAAGGCCCGCCGCGTGGACGACCTTCCTCTTCCACCACCGCAAATCCTGAACGTCCAAGTTCTTCGATCAGTTTATTGCCTGACGGCTGCAAACATGCCGCAAGCAAAGAAAGCCGCAATCCTTTCAATGGACCACATCTGTCCAGCAATGGATTGAACGTCTGTTCAAAAGCGTCGTTAGTCTCTTCGATCAAACCGTCTTGTGGTTGTCCCGGAGGATGACTCAGCAGCCTTGCACGGGCGTAACCGCATAAGATGTTTGCATCTTGGTCTTTGCTCCTGCTGTTGGCCATCCCCGCTT
>CAYTHS010000036.1:0-22489 GCA_964437665.1 uncultured Oscillospiraceae bacterium | reverse complement strand
ATGTGGGTTAAGGGTTACGACCCTTAACAATCCCAGGAGCTTTTTTGACAGGCTGGAAGCACCGGTTTTCCGGTGCTTCCTCTCACTTATGCGTTATTAACGCGCTGTTCACGTTGTTTTCATTTACCGCACGCAAGTCAGCATTCCGTCTGTACCGGGGCAGGGACCGTCCCGGCCTGTAAATCCATACCGGGAGCGGCCATTGGAAAAATTGCCGCCCGGCGCACCCGACGTTACGGCTGCATCGCCCCGAAGAGCACAAGCCAAGCCAGCGCCGACTTCGCCACAAGGCTGAGAACGATATATACTCGCTCGCCGTAGATATAGTCCTTCCACCTGCCGACGCGCTTGTACTGCAGGATCATGTTGATCGGGAACGTGTTGAACGCGACAAAGTACGTCCCCACGATCGCCCAGACGAACCACGGCACAAGGTCGAAATTGCCCGTACCGAACATGTAGAGGAAAATCGCGATCCAAGGCGCGATCCCCGCTATCGATCCCCAGACGAACGGGCCCCAGTTGACTTTCGTTTTCTCCGCGCCGGCGTTGAGCTGCTCCATCACGAGTCCAAAGAAATTCATCGACGCGTTGACGGCAAAGATCAGCAGCAGCGATGCGATATCGTAAATGCCGAACAGTGTTGCGATCAGAACGATCATTACCGACGAGCTGAGCGCATACTCGACCCAACGGTACGGATTGATGCCGTTTTGGATGCCGTTCATATATCGTTTCCCGCTGAAATAGATGACGGCGTGCGCCGCGGCGGAAAGAAAGAGAAACACCGACACCAATATGCCGAACGGGAGCTGAAAGAGTTCTTTCCCGGCGGATTCGAGCGATTGAGTCGAGAAGTTGAAGGCCAGATAGTTTTGCGTGATCGTCGGCTGAAATTCCGCGATCTTCTGAATTACGCTGGTTGCTAAAAACAGCATGATTATTGCTTGTGCCAGATGGAATGCGCCCATGATCAGGTTGAACCTTCTGAGCTTGTGCAGTTTATTTTCCATGGTTTCCATTTTTTTCACTCCTTTTTTTTTTTATACCATTGCGCACTTGCTCTTTCAGTGATTATATCACATATTGTTGTATTTCGACATGGGCTGCGGCCATCGCCGCTTTCAAAACGGATTCTTCGTCTGTACAGGCTTTTTCGGCATCCCCCGGTACGGACGGTTACCTTGTTCGCATTGCCGCACAAATGCTTCTGGCGACGCGATTGAAACCGTCGCCGTTATGCAGCAAGCCGCCCGTACGGGCCTGAGACCGTCAAAAAACTTGTTTTTTGACGGGATAACCGCTCTTTGCCTCTCACTCTTCGGGTTCCCGGGCGGCAAAGAGCACAGAGAAACCGCCCGTTCCGGTCAATCCGTTACGCCGGATGAACCGGCACAGCCGAACTCAACGGGTTAAGGACTGCGACCCTTAACAATCCCAGGAGCTTTTTTGACAGGCTGAAGCGCCGGACTATCCGGCGCTTTTGTTATCAAAAACCAGTTTTTTGACGGCTCAGTTCCCCGCTTCGATGCTGATGCCGTTGAACACGTCCAGCAGATCGTCCACGGCGAGCGCCTTTTTCTCCGCGCCGGACTTATCGACCACCGCGCGGCCTTCGTGCATCATCAAAATCCGGTCGCCGTACGTCACCGCGTGGCGCAGGTTGTGCGTGACCATCACGGTCGTGATACTGCGCTTTGCAATCAGCTCGTCCGTCAACACCATGATCGTTTCTGACGACTTCGGGTCGAGCGCGGCGGTGTGCTCGTCCAGAATCAGCAGCCGGATGTCGCTCATCGTGGCGATCACGAGCGCGAGCGCCTGCCTCTGCCCGCCGGAAAGCGTGCCGACAAGCGTATCGAGCCGGTTTTCCAGCCCCATGCCGCATTGCGCGAGCACGTCGCGGTAACGCGCCCGCCGGCTTTTCTGCACGCCGCGGCCAAGGCCGTAAGGATTGCCCTTGTTGTCCGCAAGCGCAAGGTTTTCCAGAATGGTCAGGTGCGCGCAGGTGCCCGCCTTCGGGTCCTGAAACACGCGGCCGATCCAGCTTGCGCGCTTCACGGCGGAAACGTTCGTAATGTCCCTGCCGTCGAAGAGGATGCGCCCCGCGTCCGGCTTTGCCGTGCCGCAGACGAGGTTGAGCATCGTCGTTTTGCCGCTGCCGTTGGAGCCGACGACGCTGACGAAGCCGCCCTGCTCCACGCCGAACGAAAAGCCTTCAAACAGCCGCATTTCATCCGGCGAACCGGCGTTGAACGTCGTTTGGATGTCGATTAATTCAAGCAGCATGGTTCGCCCTCCTTTTGAGCAGAGGCTTGCCGCCCGCGATCAGCGCCAGCACGAACAGCGCGGCCATCAGGAGCTTTAAATACTCTGTCGGCAGCCCCAGCGCAAGCGCGACGGACAGGCACGCCTTATACGCGACGCTGCCGAACACCACCGCGGTGGTCGGGCGCACACGCCGGACGTTTTTAAACAAACTCAGCCCGATGATGACGGATGCAAGCCCCAGCACGACCATGCCGACGCCCATCTGCTGGTCGGCGGAGCCCTTCGCCTGCGCGATGACCGAGCCGGACAGCGCGGCAAACCCGTTGCCGATGGCAAGCCCGGTGATTTTGCTCCGGCCGGGGTCGCGCGCAAGCATCGTCACAAAGCCCGCGTTGTCGCCCGTCGCGCGCAGCAGCAGGCCGCACTTGGTGCGTAAAAACGCGTCCAGCAGCACTTTGCAGACCACGACCAGCACAAAGCTCACGATCAGCTGGCGGATGTAATACCCGCCGACCGATTCCGGCAGCAGCGAAGCTGGAAACGCAGAAAAGATCGTCGGCTTGCGGAAAAACGACGCGACGCTGTTTCCGTCGTTGAACAGAAACAGGATCACAAGGTTGACCGAGAGCAGCGCCGTGTAGACGAGGATGCCGCTGAGCAGCGGACGGATTTTGTAGCGCACGTGCAGCACGCCCGTTAAACAGCCGAATAAGCCTCCCGCGGTGAACGCCGCAATCAGGCAGATCCAGGGGTTCACGCCGTGCAGGATCAGTACGCCGGTGAGGATTGCCCCGAGCGGCATGGTGCCGTCCACCGAGAGGTCGGGGAAATCGAGAATGCTGTACGTCAGGTAAACGCCAAACGCGAGGAGCGCATACATCAGCCCCTCTTCCAGCGTCACCTTCAATACGTTGAGGACCACGCCCATATAAGTAACCTTCTTTCCGGGAAGCGGCGGCCCTGTCGGAAAAGCACAGGCCGCGTCAAAATTAAAACATCAAATCGTCAAAAACAGGTTCCGGCGGAAGACCGGAAATCCGGCCTCCCGCGCAAGTTTCGTTCAAATCGTTACGCTTATTCCGCCGCAGTCGTCACGAGCGTTACGCTTGCGTACTCTTCCGGCAGGGTCATGCCGAACGCGGCGAGCACGTCGCTGTTGACCACCGGCACCGCGTCCGTAATGGTCTGCACCTCCATGGCGGAAGCGTCCGCGCCGTTGAGCACGTCCAGCGCCATCCGGCCGGTGACGCGGCCCAGCGCGGCATAGTCGAGGCTGACGGAGGCCAGGCAGCCCGCCGTCACCTGCGTGTCTTCGGAACCGTAGACCGGCACGCCCGCGGCGTTAGCCTGTTCAAGCAGGATGGCGAGGTTATTGACCACGTTGTTGTCCGTGAAGTTCGTGATGCAGTCCACCGCGGCGCAGAGGGTCGCCGCCGCCTGCGGGATGTCCGCCGCACTCTGCACGCCCTGCGAAACGATCGTGAAACCGTAGTCCGGCGCAAGCTCGTTGAGGGTTTTGAGCTGGGAAACGGAGTTTGCCTCGCTGGTGGTGTAGAGCACGCCGAGGCTGACCGCGTCCGGCTGGAACGCGCGGATCATCTCAAGTTGGGCGGAAAGGTCGAGCACGTCGCTCGTACCGGTGCAGTTGCCGCCGGGAGCCGTCATATCGTCCACAAGCCCTGCCGCCAGCGGATCGGACACGGCGCTGAAGATCACGGGGATATCGGTGTTCGCCGTCGCGGCATAGGCGGAAATCGCCGCCGGAGTCGCGATCGCAATGATCATGTCATACTCTTTGGCGGCCATGTTCTTTGCGATGGTGTCGCAGGTCGGCGAGTCGAAGTTGCCGTTCTGCAGGTCGATTGTAATCCGGGAATCCGCGCCGAACGCCTCGGCGATGCCCGCATAGCAGTTATCCAGCGAAGGATGACTGCCGAACTGCAGCACGCCGACTGTGAACGTTTCCTCCGCGGGCGTTTCGCTCGCGGCGGGTTCTTCGGTTGCGGCGGCTTCGGCGGCCGAGGCATCGCTCGCCGCGGGCGTTGCGCTCTTGGCGCAGCCCGTCAGCACGGAAAGGATAAACAGCATGGAAAGCGCAATCAGCGCGGTGGTTTTTACAAAGTGTTTCATTGCTTTATCTCCTTAAATTTAAAAATCCTAATCGTATACGTTGTCCGGTATTTATTTGTGCGCCGTCAAATCCGTTTGTGCGCTTCGCCATCGCCGGCCCGGCAGTCTCGGTTTCATTTTTCTGTTCCCTCCTAAGCTGCAATAAAAAAATCCCGTCCTATCGTTTTCGATAGGACAGGATTAAAACTCCTGCGGTGCCACCTACGTTCGCCCGGAAAACCGGACGCCCTCTGCCGCGTACCAACATACGCGCGCCGCTGTAACGTGCGGCCTACGTTCCGTATCGTCCCGTTTCCGGGATTTAGCGGACCCTCATGAGTCCATTCATCCATCGCTTTGCGGCCGGATTCCCACCATCGCCGGCTCTCTTCACGCCAAGCCCGATCAGACTACTCTTCTCAATCGCAGGTTTGTCTTGCCGAGAATGTTAGCATCCGCGGCTTTGGATGTCAATAGGTTTTTGAAAAATAATAGGTTGACCAAACACGTGTCACTCCGTCTTCGTGCAGGCTTCGCTCGGGCCCTTGTACTGCCGTTTCGGCTTTTTGTGAAACATGACCGTAATCGCGCGCTGCGGACAGGCGTTGACGCAGCGGTAACAGAAAACGCAGTTGTCGTGCTGCTCGATCCCGTGCCCGCCGAGTGTCAGATTCCCCGCCGGGCAAATACGCACGCATAGCCCGCATCGCACGCAGTCCGCGTCCGTACGCGCAGACGAAGCATATCGTTTTTCAATCGCCGGCCAAAATAGATTCTGTGTTTTTCCGAGTATCTGCGAAAACTTCCCGAACCCGCGCCGCCTTATTACGCCGTTTTCCAAATCGGCGCACACGCGCTCCATCTTCCGGCGCGCCCTGCGGAGTTTCCGCCGGTTCTGCTCGCCGTTTTTTACGCGGAACAGCGGGAAATTGCAGATATTGTTCGGCATATTGAAATGCTCTGCATACGTTACGTTTTTCGCGCCGTCCGGCAGAAACGCCGTCATCGCCCGCGCGCCGTCGCCGGAAAAAAGCAGCTGCGTGCAAAATATGATCGTCCGCTTGCCGCGCAGTGCGTCCGCATGCCGCAGGACGAATTCTCGCATCGGCCGCGGTACGCAGGAAGCGTAGACCGGATAGCAAAAAGCGAGCGTGTCGTGCCGGGCAATCAGCGCGCCAAAATCGACGTCTTCCTCGATCGAATGTATCTGCGCGCCGGTGTTTTTACAAAACAGCTGCGCAATATGCCTTGAGTTCCCCGTACCGGAAAAATAGAATATAACCATAACCGTATCCTCCCCGTCCGCCGCAGTTTATGAACTTTAACGTCTGCAAACCTCCAGCGCTTCGTCGTAGCATCCCGTGCCCGCCGCGAGCACGGCAGACGGTGCGTCAAGCGGCAATCTCCCGCCTTCTGTCGTCGTAATCGTTCCACCCGCCTCCTGCAGCACGCACATTGCGCCCGCATAGTCCCAGGGATACAGCCGCAGTTCCACAAACGCGTCCAGCCGCCCCGCCGCGACAAGACAGATGTCGTTGGCCGCCGAACTGAACAGGCGGAGGTCCTCGCAGCGGTCAAACATCCCCCGCAGCGTGCCGAACATCCGCTCGGTAAGATCGCGCTGATAGATAGTCGCTCCAAACGATACGATCGCCTCGCACAGCGGGCGGCCGGATACACGGATCGGCCTGCCGTTGCAAAACGCGCCTTTCCCCCGTTCGGCTGAGAATAATTCACCGGAATAAGGATTATACACCACGCCGAGCTTCGGCACGCCGTCCTGCGCAAGCCCGACCGACACCACGCTGCAGCGAAGCGAGCGAATGAAGTTGGCAGTGCCGTCGATGGGATCGACGATGAAGCAAAGCCCCTCCTTCCGGTACGCATCGGCTCCGCTCTCCTCGCCGACAAACGCCGCCTGCGGCAAAACCCGTTTCAGTTTCCTTTGCAAAAACCGTTGGATTGCCTCGTCCGTATCCGTGACATAATTCCCCTCGCCTTCTTTTGCATGCACCTTTATGCCGCGTTTCTGCGCCGACAGCATCATTTTCCCTGCGCGGCGTACGATTCTTTCTATTTTTTTCAGCATGCTTTCCTCCGGTCCGGGCGGATACGCGCCGGTTTTTCCTGTCGGTTTCGTACTTGTCCTGCTTTTTAATAATATCATACTTTGTTACTCCTGCCGTTTCAATCCTGACGCGGGGATTGGGCTTCCAGCACACGGGCGGGAGGAATTGCGCCGGGACTTGAAAAACTCTTGGATTCATTGTATGATTTGACCAATGGCCAAGCCACAAAATCCAGCAACGAGACGGGGGCAACCGACCATGAGAAACGCAGCGGCAGGCAAATTCAAACCGGAGAGCATCCGCGCCCAGGTAACGCGCGAAATCGAACGTAAAATTTTTTCGGGCGAACTGGCAATCGGCGAGCGTTTGCCGCCGGAACGCGAGCTGGCCGAGCAGCTCGGCGTAAGCCGCAGTCTTGTCAACCTGGCGATTCTGGATCTGGAAAGCATGGGCTTCCTGCGCATCGTCCCGCGGCAGGGGACGTTCGTCGCCGACTATAAAACCCAAAGCACGCCGCAAATGCTTCTCTCCCTCATGACCAGCGGACCGGCAGACAACACGGGGGCGGAGCTTTTCATCAGCATGATGGAAACGCGCCGTCTGCTCGAAAGCGAGTGTGCGCGCCTCGCGGCGCAAAACGCAAGCGACGAAGAACTGGAAAAGCTTTCCTCCATCCTCGAGGAAATGCGATCCGCACGCGAACCGGCGCTGTTTTCGGATGCAAACTTCCGTTTCCACCGAGAAATGATGGCCGCTTCCGGCAACATCGTTTACGCTATGATCTTTCAGTCGTTCCATAACGTCGTGCTTCACTATGTCACGCGCTATTTCACTACAAAAGAACGCATCATCCTATCGATCGAGCAGCACGAAGCCCTGCTTCGCGCGCTGCAGGACCGAGACGAGCAGCGCTCGCTTAGGGAGATACGGATCATCATGGAGGAAGGTATATCCAGTCTGACGGAGATGTTCGCGCCCGGCGGTAAAACGGGCAAAAAAAATCCCGCCCGCGCCTGAAGGCGACGGAACAACCCATTTAGTCATTTTCTGCCGGTCAATCCGTACCAGTCCATCCGACACGTATTCTGCGCATCCCAATCCGGGTCCCTTTCGTTGTCTTTCTATATTTCTCCATTCACAACATTTCAGGGGAGGGTCAATCTCATGAAACGCAAAGTCTGTCTGCCGCTGATTGCATGGATCGTTTGTCTGGCACTCATGCTGGGCTGCATGTCGCTCGCCGCCGCATACCAATCGGATTTCGGTGGCGTCGAAGTTACGCGCGGCGCTTACACGAGCGAAGACGGCGCCATGATCACCTACAAGCTCTACCGTCCCGTCTCCGCGACAGCGGAAACCCCCGCGCCGGCGGTACTGCTCATGCACGGGTATCAGAACGACAAAGACACGTCGAGTTCCTATGCGCTCGAGCTCGCGCGGCGCGGCATCGTCGCACTCGCGATCGATTCCTATGGGCACGGCGGAACCTCGGTCGGCATGCTCGCGCGCGGCTACACGCACCATAAGCTGCCAAACTGGGACAAAATCATCAACGGGCCGGAGCGGTTTCTGCTGATGATGAATTTCAACACCAACGACTTCTTCACAAATCTTGCGGACGTTCCCGGCGACACCCTCGGCGACACGTCGATGGGCGGGCGCGCAATGTACGCCTATCTTGCCGCGCTGCCGTTTGTAGATGAAGAAAACCTTGGCCTGACCGGGCACTCTATGGGAACGTGGTCGTCCTGGAGCGTCGCGGCGACCAATCCGGACTGCAAGGCGATCGTGCTCCAGTGCGGAGAACTTTTCCCGAGAAGCTATTACGACAGCGAATCGATTTCGTTCAACAACGTACTGCTCCTGCAGGCGCGTTACGACGAATTTTCGTGCTTCCTCGACTACACCAAGTCCTTGCCGGACGATCTTGTCAACACGGAACTGCGCTACGCGGAGTTCGCGAATCAAACCGAACCGATCGAATGGGACACGACCTACGGTTCGTTTGCGGACGGCAGCGCGCGGCGCATGGAGCTCATTACAAACGCCAACCACCGCCTGACGACGATCAATTCACATGCCATCGCAACCGCGATGGACTGGTTTGAGGAAGCGTTCGGCATGGAAGCGCAGATCGATTCGACCGATCAGACGGCGCTTTTGAAAGAAACCCTGATGCTGCTTTCCACACTCGCCGCGCTGGCCTCCGTCATGCCGCTAATGCTGCTGCTTTTGAAAACGAAGTTCTTCGCGCCCTGCACACAGCCGGTGCCGGACCGCCCGAAAACGCTGATGCCGCGCAAAAAATGGTGGAAGGCGGCGCTGATTGCAATCGTCATCAGCGGGCTGACGTATCCGTTTTTCACACAGCTCGGCCACGGCCTCGTGCCGCTGCCGGAAAACATCTTCCGCATGACCATCGGCGACGGCGTGATCACCTGGTTCGTCCTGCTTGCACTCATCGCGTTTTTCATGCTCCGCCGCTGGTTCCGCCGCGGCGCGGGCAAGCGCGAAGGCGCGACGCTCTACGATCTGGGTCTTGCGAGCGAATCCGCGCCGGACAAGCTGCCCTGGGGGATCATCGGCAAGTCCGCCCTGCTCGCGCTCTTGCTGGTCGGCTCGGTGTATGCGTACGCGGCGGCGTTTACCGCGGCGTTTGGGCTGGACTTCCGCTTCATCTGGCCGCTGCTCAAGCCCTTTACCTGGCAGCGCTTCCTCCAGTTCCTTTTGTACCTGCCGTTCTATCTCGCGTTCTTTCTCATCAACGGCGGCGCGAAGCTCTACGGGCAAATGCGCCTGCCGAAACGCCGCACCAATGCGGCGACGCAGCTCGTCTGGTGGCTCAAGGGAAGCCTTGTTATGATCGGCGGCCTGCTGCTCGTCTGCCTGATCGAATACATTCCGTATTTTGCGGGAATCGGGCCGGGGATGGACATCCTGTTCACGTCCACCTTCGGCGGGCCGTTCATCTCGTTTTTGATCGTGATCATCCCGCAGTTTATCCTTTTCTTCTTCCTTTCGACCTACGCGTTCCGCAAAACCGGCCGCGTGTACGTCGGCTCCGTGATGCTCGCGTTGCTGGCCGCATGGGCAGTCACGGCGGGTTCTTCCATGCTGTAAACAAAAACTGTTCCATAAACTGTGCCGGAAGAACTCTCCGGCGAACGCAACAAAAGCCGCGGCACAATCGCCGCGGCTTTTGCCTGCAAAAATACCGATTTTACAAAGCGTTTTCCCTGCATTCCAGCATCCCGCCTAAGGAATATATGCCTGACCGCGCAAACACTCTAGGAAACGCATTCTTAAAGCCGAAAAGGCCCTAATCCGTGGTTTAGAGGCGGGTCTCTCAGTTTGGAACGGAATATTTGCGCTATGCGATTACCGGGAACAGCGGTTTGATTGCCGGGTAGATCTGCCGGAACTTCTGATACTGCGCTTCGTATCTCGCGGCGATTTCCTCGTCCGGGCGGATCGCTTTATCGACTTTAACGAGCTTTTCGGCAATCTCCCCGACCGAAGCGTACTCTCCGCATGCTACCGCAGCAAGCATCGCGCCGCCAAGTCCCGGTCCCTGTTCGGAGGCGATGGTGTCGATTTCGATGTTTAGGATATTGGCAAACATCTTCCGCCACAGCGGACTCTTTGCGCCGCCTCCGCAGATTTTACTGCGCGGGATCGAAACGCCAAGTGATTTTGCGATTTCCACGGAATCGCGTATCGCAAACGCAACGCCCTCCATGACGGCTTGCGTGATATCCTCGCGCGAGGCGTCCATGGTTATGCCGGTCAGCGTCCCGCGCGCGGCGGGATCGTTATGCGGCGAACGCTCACCCATCAGATATGGAAGAAAGAACACATGATTGCGGCCGAGTTTTTCGTCCGTGACGGGCCGTTCAAGCGAAGCGTAATCGCGCACGCCGAGGATGTCCTCCATCCACCATTTGCTGCAGGACCCGGCAGAAAGCATGCATCCCATCAGATGATAGGTGCCGTCCGCATGTGCGAACGCGTGCAGTGCGTTGTGCCCGTCCACGCGGAAACTGCGGCTGGGGATAAAAACCGTTCCGGAGGTGCCGACGGAAATGTTGCACCTGCCTTCGCCAACCGTCCCCGTACCGACCGCGGCGGCGGCGTTGTCGCCCGCGCCGGCGCAGACTTTCACGCCCTGCGGCAGGCCGAGCGCTTCCGCGGCGTCCGGGCGGAGCGTCCCGACCGTTTCGTAGCTTTCATAAAGCTTCGGCATCTGCGCTTCCGTAACGCCGCAAAGGTCGAGCATCGGCTCCGACCAGCGGCGGTTTTTCACGTCCAGCAACAGCGTGCCTGAAGCATCCGAATAGTCCGTACTGTGCTCGCCTGTCAGAACATACACGACGTAATCCTTTGGCAGCATAATTTTCCGGACCCGTTTGAAGTATTCCGGTTCGTTTTCACGCATCCATAGCAGCTTCGGCGCGGTGAATCCAGCAAACGCGATGTTTCCCGTCCATGCGGAGAGCTGTGTGCGGCCGATTTCGTTGTTAAGATAATCCGTCTGCTTTGCCGTGCGTCCGTCGTTCCAGAGGATCGCCGGGCGGATTACCTCGTCCGCTTCGTCCAGTACGACCAGCCCGTGCATCTGTCCGCCGGCGCCGATTCCGGCAACCTTTCCGGCGTCGAACCCCTTAAGCAGCTCCGGAACGGCGGAAAATACAGCGTCTTTCCAGTCCTCCGGGCGTTGCTGCGACCAGCCGGGGTGCGGGAACTCCAGCGGATATTCACGGGAAACGGCGTTCAGAAGCCTGCCTCCGCCGTCCATCAGCAGCACCTTAAGCGCAGACGTTCCCAGATCGATACCGATATAATACATGCTGTTTCACCTTTCAAAAAGCTGCGTACGGCAGATACGTATGCTTCGCCGGATAAACCGTATCCTTGTCACGGATTCCTTTCAGCGGCAGCCGCCTATGTCCGTCACCCGAAAAGCACGCCGTTGACGATGCTCTCGAGGTATTCCTGACTCCCGCTTCCGGGCAGGTCCGGCTTCTTAAGAACGTATGCATGCGCGGCGCATTCGGCAAGCGTTGCTTCCCCCGCCGCGATCCTTGCACCGAGGCCGGAGCGGTAGCTTGCGTAACGCTCCTCCACAAACGCGTCGATACGCCCGTCCACGATGATTTCGGCGGCTTTCGTCAAGCCCAGCGCAAAGGTATCCATCCCAAGAATAAACGCATAAAACATATCTTCCGGCGTGTAGCTCGGGCGGCGGTTCTTGGCGTCGAAATTGAATCCACCGGTCAGCCCGCCCGATTTGAGCACCTCGTACATGCACATTGTAGCGTCGTACACGTCGAAAGGAAATTCGTCCGTATCCCAGCCGAGCAGCAGGTCGCCCTGATTTGCGTCGATGCTGCCGAGCATTCCGTTGATGCGGCTGATGCGCAGATCGTGCTGGAAGGTATGCCCCGCGAGCGTGGCATGGTTGGCTTCGATATTGAGCTTGAAATCCTTGTCCAGGCCGTAGTTCCGCAAAAACCCGATCGCCGTCGCCGCATCATAATCATACTGGTGCTTCATCGGTTCTTTGGGCTTCGGCTCGATGTAGAAATCGCCGGTAAAACCGATGCTCCTGCCGTAATCCACCGCCATGCGCATCAGACGCGCGATATTTTCCTGCTCGAAAAGTACGTCGGTATTGAGCAGCGTTTCGTATCCTTCACGGCCGCCCCAGAACACATATCCCCTGCCGCCAAGTTTCACGGTGATCTCCAGCGCCTTTTTGATCTGCGCCGCGGCAAAGCAAAACACGGCAGCCGAATTGCTCGATCCGGCGCCGTTCATGAAACGGGGTTTGCTGAACATGTTCGCGGTGCCCCACAGGCAGCGGATGCCGGTGCTCTCCATCTTTTCCAGAATATAATCGCTGATTTCATCCAGCCTTCGGTTTGTCACGGCGATATCTTCCGCCTCGGGTACGAGGTCCGCGTCATGGAAGCAGAAATACCGGATTCCCGCCTTCGTCATAAATTCGAAACCCGCGTCGACCTTGCTGCGCGCGCGCGCCATATCGTCATGTGGCGCGCCGAACGTTTTGTCCGCCGTGGGATCGCCGAACATATCTTTTCCGGCGTTGCAAAGCGTATGCCACCACGCCATCGCAAACGGCAGGTGCTCTTTCATGGGCTTGCCGTAAACGATGCGTTCGGGATCGTAGAATTTAAATGCCAACGGGTTTTGGCTCTTTGGCCCTTCATAACGGATCAGCGGGATATTGGGAAATATTTCAGCCATGATATTCAGTCCCTTCCTGCACATGGATCGTGCGTTGATTAAGTTAATTTTTTAATTATTTATGTTTCTTTTACTGATAATTTAGCTTAATTCAATCATACTAGATTCTACATATTTGTCAAGATGGAAAGTTTTTCCTATCTATTGTGATCTTTTCATTTCATAAATAACCTTTACTTCTTAACGCAGAACTTGTATAATGAAATAAATTTAGTACGAAAATAAGGGAAAAGCAATGGCAGATGTAACCGCAAGAGATTTGGCCAACATGCTCGGCATTTCTACGGCCGCCGTTTCGATGGCGCTGAACGGAAAGCCCGGCGTCAGCACGGAAACCCGCAACAAGGTTCTGGCCGCCGCAGCCGAGCTCGGGTATGTCACGCCCAAGTCACGTCAGGCGGAACGGCAGACAAAAAACATCATAAGCTTTGTGATTTTTTCCGGTATCGGCGTTGCGGAACAGACAACGTTTTATAATTTCGTCATGCGCGGCGCGGAAGCGATCGCCCGCGAGCACGGATACCGTCTTTTGGTGCACTATTTTTACGCAGACCAGTCCTGGGACCAGCAGATCAAGCATATCCTGCACGACGCCTGCGGCGTGATCCTTCTCGGGACCGATATCACCGAGCCGCAGCGGAATATGTTCCTGCAATTCAAGCAAATCGTAAACGTGCCGGTCGTGGTCGTGGACAACTTCCTGTTTTCCGCCTATCTCGACTGCGTCGGCAACGATAATACCTACGGTGTGAAATCCGCCGTTTCCCACCTCATCGACTGCGGTCACCGCAGGATCGGCTACCTGCGTTCCATACAGCGCATCGTGAACTTTGACGACCGCGAGCTTGGCGTCAAGCTTTCGCTTGCCGAACATGAAAATTGCGGCCTCGCGCCGCTGCAGGTGGTCAACGTCGATATTTCGCCCGACAAAGCCTATCACGATATGGTCGAGTGGCTCAACGCGGGCAACACGCCTGCGGACGCGTTTTTTGCCGAAAACGACATGCTCGCCGCAACGCTGATCCGTGCGCTGAAGGAATGCGGCTACCGCGTGCCGGAGGACGTCTCCGTCATCGGTTTCGACGACGTTCAGATCTGTGAAATGATCGAGCCGCCGATCACGACCATGCACGCGTTCAAGGACCGGCTCGGACGCATTGCCGTCTACGTGCTGGAGTTCCGCATCCATGCCGGCGACACACCGCAGACCGCGGCGCAGTCCGGCCTGATGAAAATCGCTCTTTCGCTGCAGCTCAAGGAGCGCAGAAGCGTACGGCTTGTGCAGCCGAAAGAAGGCGGCTGATCCTCCGCAGCAGCATATATGGCCGCTCGGTTCCCATGCCTGCATCCAATCCTATCTCAATACACGGAGACGTCGATGATGAACACAAAAGCATATGGCGATTTCCGCGCCGGCCGGCAAAGCACGGCTGCACGGAGGCTTGAAAAATGAAATTCGGATATTTTGACGACACAGCTCGCGAATACGTAAT
Organism: uncultured Oscillospiraceae bacterium; assembly: GCA_964437665.1. Taxonomy (GTDB): domain Bacteria; phylum Bacillota; class Clostridia; order Christensenellales; family CAG-138; genus UBA7703. The sequence goes on along the minus strand of CAYTHS010000036.1, from coordinate 8,280 downwards.
TACAACTCCCAAGACACCACTGCCGTGGATCAACTATTTAGGATCGCGGGATTTTTTTCGCCTCATCTCCAATACGGGCGGCGGTTACTGCTTTTATAAGGACGCAAAGCTCCTGCGGCTGACGCGCTACCGCTATAACGACAGCCCGCTCGATTCCAACGGGCATTATTTCTACCTGCGCGACGGCGGCTGCGTATGGAGCGCAGCCTGGCAGCCCGTGCGCGCCGAACTGGATTCCTACCGCTGCCGGCACGGACTTGGGTATACGATTATCGAAAGCGCAAAAAACGGCCTCCTCGCAAAGCAGGAGACGTTTGTACCGATCGACGAAAACTGCGAACTGACCCGCATCACGCTGCAGAACGATTCTGCCGCCGCTAAGGACGTCGATCTGTTTTCCGCCGTGGAGTTCTGCCTCTGGAACGCCATGGACGATATGACCAACTTTCAGCGCAATTACAGCATCGGCGAAGTCGAAATCGAAGGTTCTCGCATTTTCCATAAAAGCGAATACCGCGAACGGCGCAGCCACTACGCGGTGTTTTCCGTAAACGCGTCCGTTCACGGGTTCGACACGAGCCGCCTCGCCTTCTGCGGCGAATACCGCGGCTTCGACAGCCCGCAGGCGGTCGAAGAAGGCGAAAGCCGCAACAGTGTCGCACACGGCTGGCAGCCTATTGGCAGCCATCATATCCGGCTGCGCCTCGAACCGGGCGAAAGCCGGCGCTATATCTTTTTGCTCGGTTACTGTGAAAACCCCGCGGAGCGGAAATTCTCCGCACCTGACGTGATCAACAAGACTCCGGCGGACGCGCTGACGCAGCGCTATCAAACGGACGCACAGTTCGACGCGGCGTTTGCCGCGCTCTGCGAATACTGGACCGGTTTGCTTTCCCGTTTCAGCGTGCACACCGGCGATGACAGACTCGACCGCATGGTCAACGTCTGGAACCAGTACCAATGCATGATCACCTTCAACATGAGCCGCAGCGCAAGTTACTTTGAAAGCGGACTCGGACGCGGCATGGGATTCCGCGATTCCTGTCAGGACCTGCTGGGATTCGTGCATTTGGTCCCGGAACGCGCGCGGCAGCGGATACTGGAGATCGCAGCGACGCAGTTCCCGGACGGCAGCGCTTACCACCAGTACCAGCCGCTGACCAAGCGCGGCAATCTCAACGTCGGCAGCGGCTTCAACGACGACCCGCTCTGGCTCATCGCGGGGACGCTCGCCTATCTGCGCGAAACGGGCGACTTTTCGATTCTGGAAGAGTCCGTCGCTTTCGACAACAACCCGGGTCTGGCACAGCCGCTGATGGAGCATCTGCGCAGGAGCTTTTACTTTACCGTGACGCACAAGGGTCCGCACGGACTGCCGCTGATCGGGCGCGCCGACTGGAACGACTGCCTCAATCTCAACTGCTTTTCCACAGAACCCGGCGAAAGCTTCCAAACGTTCGGTCCAAGCGAAGGCCCGGTCGCGGAAAGCGTTTTCATCGCGGGTATGTTCGTGCTCTACGGAAAGGAGTTCGCCGGACTCTGCGATACATTGGGGCTGCAAGGCGAAGCGAATGACGCACGCAAGGAAGTGCAGAAAATGTACGATGCAATCCTCTCCGCCGGCTGGGACGGCGAATGGTTCCGGCGCGCTTACGACGCGTTCTCCAATCCCGTCGGCAGCGCCTCCTGCAGCGAAGGACAGATTTACATCGAGCCACAGGGAATCTGTGTGATGGCCGGCGTCGGCGTAAAGGAAGGGTTCGCCGCGCGCGCGCTCGAAAGCGTCCGGAAACGTCTTGATTCAGAATACGGCATTCTACTGCACCAGCCGGCCTATACAAGATACCATGTAGAGCTCGGCGAAATCAGCTCTTACCCACCCGGATACAAGGAAAACGCAGGTATTTTCTGCCATAACAATCCCTGGATCAGCTGTGCCGAAGCCTCGCTGGGAAACGGCGAACGCGCATTCGAGGTTTACCGGAAAACCTGCCCCGCTTACTTAGAAGAAATCAGTGAAATCCGCCGCACGGAACCTTATGTTTACTGTCAAATGGTCGCCGGCAGGGACGCGCCCACCTTCGGTGAAGGCAAAAACAGCTGGCTCACAGGCACCGCCGCTTGGACTTTTTTTAACATAAGCCAGTGCATCCTCGGTATCCGTCCAACCATGCAGGGCCTTGAGATAGATCCCTGTCTGCCTTCCTCGATCCGGCGATTCACCTGCGAGCGGCTGTTCCGCGGCGTGCGGTATCATATCGGCGTGGACAACGCCGCAAACGTACGAAAAGGCGTACGGGAACTGATCGTGGACGGACAACGCATCCCCGGACGCGTCGTCCCGATTCCCGAAGGCAAGTCCGCGTGTACCATACAAGTTGTGATGGGCTAAAACACAGGAGAAACTGCATGAATTTCCCGAATGGGTTCGTTTGGGGTGCGGCGAGCGCTTCTTATCAGGTTGAGGGTGCATCCAAGCAGGACGGACGTGGCGCGTCCGTATGGGATACGTTCAGCCACACGCCGGGCAAGACCTTCGGCGGGCATACGGGCGACGAAGCGTGCGACGCATACCATCGCTATCCCGAAGATATCGCCATACTTACGCGGCTGGGGATTCCGCATTACCGCTTCAGCATCGCCTGGCCGCGCATTTTCCCGGACGGGAGAACCCTTCGGGCACGCGGATTTGATTATTACGACAGGCTCGTCGATTTCTGCCTCGAAAGCGGCGTCACGCCCTGGATTACCCTGTTCCACTGGGACACGCCGCAGGCCCTCGAAGACGCGGGCGGCTGGCACAGCCGGGAAACGGCAGAACTTGCGGGTCTTTACGCCGCCGCCGTCGCAGAACATTTCAAAAACCGTGTAAAACACTATTTCACGCTTAACGAGCCGCAGTGCTTCATCGGACTCGGTTACGAAACCGGGCTGCACGCACCCGGAAAAACGCTGGAACCAGCAGATTTATTCATCTGCTGGCACAACGCCATGCTCGCGCACGGCCTGATGGCAAAAGCCGTCCGTTCCTCCGCCGCGGACGTGCAGATCGGCGTTGCAAGCGCCGGACAAATCGCCTTTCCGCATTCAAAAAGCCAAGACGACGTTGCAGCCGCAAAGCACGCAACGTTTTCCACAAGCGCATACGCGCCTTCCGTCCTGTTTACGCATCAGGCGTTTCTCGACCCGATTCTGCTCGGGCGCTACCCGGACGAACCGTTCTTTACCGGGGGTTCGTTCAACCCGGCGGATTTTTCGCTTATCCATCAGCCGATCGATTTTGTCGGCCTGAATTGTTACAGCGGCGTCGAAGCGGCGTCGGGCGAGGACGGCGAGGCGGTGATCGTACCGCCGTACCGCGGATACCCGCGCACGGCCCTGAAATGGCCTGTCACGCCGGAAATCCTCCGCTACGGTCCGCTTTGGACATGCGAACGATACCACCTGCCGGTCTACATCACGGAAAACGGACTGAGCTGCAACGACCGGATCTTTCTGGACGACCGCGTGCACGATCCGGAGCGCGTGGACTTTCTGCACCGCTACCTGTGCGAACTGCGCAAGGCCTGCGCGGACGGCGCGGACGTTCGCGGATACTTCCACTGGAGTCTGACCGATAATTTCGAGTGGAGCAACGGATACAAAGAACGTTTCGGTCTCGTGTACGTTGATTATCCGACCCAGCGCCGTATACTAAAGGACAGCGCGTTCTGGTATGCCGGCGTCGTGAAAACCAACGGCGCAGAGCTTTGACCCTTCCGTATAAAAAAGCAGGCGTGCGCCTGCACAGCCTGTCAAGAAAGTCCCTGGGATTGTTCAGGGCCGTAACCCTTAATCCGCATATTCCGGCTGTGCCGGTTCATCCGGCGCAGTACGATCGCCCGTCTCGCGCGGTTTCTCTGTGCGTTTTGCCGCCCGGGAGTCTGAAGGACGAGAGGCAAAACGTGGTTACCCCGTCAAAAGACAAGTTTTTTGACGGTTTCAGCAGGCGTGCGCCTGCATTTTTCGTCCCCCCCCACCGTCGGGCGATCAGTCTTGCCCCGCACCCTTTTCCATTTTCTCCGGTTCGCAGCGCAGTTGCTTTCTCATGAGCTTTACCGTCAGATACATCGGGAGGGAGAAACCAAAGAGCAGCCAGAACCAGCCGAGATACACAAACGCGTCGAAAAACAAAATTGGGACCGCGAGCATCCCCGCCCGGACAGCGAACGCAAGCAGCGTCGCGGGAAAACGCGCAAACACCATCAAAAATGAATTTTTGATATGTCCGCCCAGCGTGTTATCAAAACGTGCGATCAGCGGGTACAGCCAAGTGGCCGCCAGCAGGACCGCCGCAGCAGCAATAATCGCAAAAATCAGAAAAAACTTATTGTCCGGATCGGAATAGACCACCGCAAACCAAATATCTCCCGCAAAGACGATCAGGCACGCCAGTTCCAGCAGCCAGGCAAGCGTCGCCTTTTTGAACGATGCCCGAAAGTCCCTGAAAAACGCGGCGATCTGCAGGCCTTCGTCTCCGCGGCGTGCAATACGTATCAGCCGCGCATAGCAGGCGGCCTCCGCCGCACCCGCAGTAAAAACCGGGATGCAGCAGAGGATAAAAAGCATATTCGTGATGATGAGATCGCCCGCTTTTGCGAGCGTCCGCCCGAGTATCTTCGACAGATACGCAAATTTCTCCCGCATGGAACTCGTGCTTACTCCTTCACCGAGCCGAGCGCAACGCCCGCTATAATGTATTTCGACAGCAGGAAATACACGATGAACAGCGGCAGCACCGAAAGCGTCAGCGCAAGGTATACCGCCCCGTACTCGGTTTTATAAATATCGCCTTTGAGAAGACTCACCATGATCGGCATCGTGTAGTTCTCTTTCCTCGTCAGCAGGATCATCGGCATAAACAGGTTGTTCCAGCTCGTCACGTAGGTGAAAATTGCCTGCGTCGCCATCGCCGGTTTCATGATAGGCAGCACGATGCTGTTGAAAATACGGAATTCGCCAGCGCCGTCTATGCGCGCCGAAGCCACGATGTCCAGATTCAGCGCCGGCAGCATATACTGCCGCATGAAAAATACCGTCATCGGCGCGGCTATGGTCGGTAAAATCAGCGCGAGCAGATTGTTCGTCATATGAATTCGGTACATAAATTGATAGAATCCGATGCTGATCACCTGTGTCGGAATCATCATAACGGCCAGGATCATCGCAAAGAAGGGCTGCCGAAGCTTCCAGCTATAGGCGACAAGCGCAAACGCCGTCAGCGTCGAAAAATAAATCGCGCAGCCCGCCGACCCGGTCGAAATAATCAGCGAATTGAAAAAGCCGGTCAGCGGATTAAATGTTTTCCCAACCAGCACCGCCACATTCTCCATCAAGTGCGTGGACGGAATCAGCGAAACGGCGTGCTGCTGGATCTGATACGTGCTGCGCGTGGCGTTCACGATCATAATCCAAAACGGAATGATGCTCAGTATCCCAAGCGTGATGCAAACGATGTAGACAATAATGTTCGTCTTCTTCTTCCGCCTCATAACGCCGCCTCCTTCATCGCCCTGCGTTCGGCACGCTTGAGGCGCCTCGCTTCGCGCCGCATCCGCGCGTCGTATTTATCGCGCATCAGGTAAAATACGATTACGGACAGAACAGCGATAATCACAAACATGATCATGCTCGCCGCAGCCGCCCGGTTATACAGGTAACTGCCGCTGAACGCCTGTGCGTAGATGAACACGCTCGTAGTCATGGTGGCGTTGGCAGGCCCGCCGTTCCAGATATATAGTTTCGGAATATCGAACATGTTTAACCCGCCGATCAGGCTTGTAATCAGCGTAAAGATGAGTATTGTACGCATGCAGGGCAGCGTAACGCGGAAAAACGTCTGGCGCGGCGTTGCGCCGTCGATCTCCGCGGCCTCAAACAGTTCGGGATTAATGCCGAGCACCCCCGATATCAGAATGATGGTCGTGTAGCCGTACCACATCCAGAACTGGATAAACGCGACCACAAGCTTCGCCGCCCACGGACTGGTGGAAAAGTCATACGGCGCGCTGATCAGCCCCAGCGTCTGAAGGATATCGTTGACGGGGCCGACCGGATAGCCGAAGATCGCGGCATACAGAATCGCCACCGTTGCGGCGGTTATGATATTCGGCAGATAAAAGAGCACCTTAAACGCGCCCTGCCCGTAGATTTTCCGGTTCCGGTTCGTAAACCACGCGGTCAGAATCAGCGCGAGTCCAAGCTGCGGGATAAAATTGATCACCCAGATGATCACCGTATTTTTCAGCGAATTCTGAAACGTAACGTTTTTCAGAATTCCGACGAAATTATCGAACGGATGCTCTAAAAACTGAAAGGTCGTTGTTGCGACGCCCTTAAAATCGGTAAATCCGATGATTGCTGTAAACAGCGTTGGATACAGCATGAAAAAGATAAACGCAAGCACAAAGGGCAGGCTGAACAGATACCCGTACTTTGCGTAGCTCACGCCTTTGTTTGTTTTGTTCTTTCGAGGCATGGTCGTTTCCCCCTGAGGCGCAAATTTGTTCCGATCATATGTGGATATGGACGGACGGAAGAGCTCCGTCCGTCCACTCTGTCACATTACCTATTATATATCTGAATCGGATCGATTCACGTCTTAGTCCGCAACGTCGATCCCAAGCTGATCCGAAACGGATTGCTTGAACGCGGCGATTGCTTCGTCACGGGTAATGTTGCCGGCCGTGTACTGACGGACCTGATCGCGCCAGATGCTGTTGATCGTTTCGTCGTACTGCGTCAGGTTCTTGCCGTTGGCATACTGGTTGGCAGGTACGAACACCTCAAACATGTTCTGTCCGCCGAGGAAGGGCAGCGTGCCGTCGCTCATCGCCATAACCGTTCCGGACGCGACGGTATCCTTCGTGCCGCCTTCGCCATCAAGCGTGCCGTTGGCCCAGTAATACTGGAGGCCTTCTTCATCGCACTGGAGCGTGATCCAATTGATCAGTTCGCCGACGGCTTCCTTCTTCTCGGAATCCTTATTTGCGAGCACCCAGGTGCCGCCCCAGAAGAAGCCGATCGGGGGCGTGCAGACCGCCCAGTCGCCATAGGTGCCTTCGCCCGGCGCTTCACCGCCGGAGTTGCCGGCCATAACGTAGTTGATCAGCCAGGCGGGTCCGAAATAACCGAAGACGGGCTGCGCGCCGATGCCCTGCATATCCGCATACCACGCGTCGGTCCAGTCTTTCGTGTCGTTGGAATAACCGTTTTCTTTCAGCTGCATGGAAAGATCGAGGAACGCTTCACGAGCAGGATCGATGTAAAGTTTGCCATCGACGATCCAGCCCATTTCGGAACTGTTTTCCACCGCGTGCCAGATGTCGCCGTCGCCGGACACAATTCCATAACCCTTCGCCTTAAGCTCGGCGGCGGCCGTAAAGAACTGATCCCAGCCGGGCCCGACTTTCGCGGCGATCGTATCGGGATCGTCCGTTCCCCATGTGTCGATCGCGATCGAACGGCGATAGATGAACGCACCGCCGGTCGCCTGATAGCCAAGGCCGACCAGAGCGCCGTCGCTCGGGCGGGTGCCGATATCCATCGTGTACTGTGCAATGTCGGCGGCCGCGGTAGCGGCGGCAACGTCAATCCCAAGATCCGCATAAGCGGCAGCATAGCTGGACATATCGCCCTGCGTATACTTTAGCACGAAAGCGGATTCGCAGCAATACATGTCCGGCGCGTCTTTGCCGCCGGCAGCCAGGGCTTGATCCAGCGCGGGCTGGTACAGGCCGTCGGTCGTCGCGATGACGGTCGCATTGACGGTATAGCCGAAATCCGGATTTTTCTCAATGTACTTTTCGACCATCTTGGGAACTTCTTCCGTGAAGGAATAGAGGTTGATCACCTTGTCTCCGCCGGTTTCAGCGGGCGCCGTTTCCGTCTCAATGGTGGTTTCTTCCTCCGTGCCGGTGTCGGCGGCAGCCGGAGCCTCGGTTGCAGGCGCTGTCGACGCACAGCCGGCTAAAGCGGCCACAACCAACATGAGACACATGATAATCGCGATAGTCTTTTTCATAGCTTGCTGATACTCCTCCTTATGATAGTTATGTCACGATGTGCACAGTGCTGACGACCTTTCGATTGTGGTTTCTGTGCTGAATATACGTCACGATGTGTACAATGATGTGACATCATCATTATATTGCCAACTAAACATTAAGTCAAGATTGTTTTATAAATTAAGCTGATATAAATTAATTTATATCAGCTTAATTAAGTAAGTTCCTATTGACT
>CAYTHS010000035.1:19966-22554 GCA_964437665.1 uncultured Oscillospiraceae bacterium | reverse complement strand
ACGATGCCAGGTATGCTGGTCGGCGGTCCGAACCAGTATCTCGAAGACATCATGGCCCGTGCGTTGCTCTCCGGAAAACCTGCCGCGGAATGTTATATCGACGTATCGGAAAGCTATTCCACCAACGAAGTCGCAACATACTGGAATTCCCCGCTGCTTTTCGTTGCCGCGCGTCTTTGCCTTTCCCGATAATCGATTCTGCAAGTCAAAACCCGGCGGGTGTGCACCCGCCGGGTTTTTTATCGTTTATCAGGTGTTCAATTCAACCGACGAGCGCCCGCTTTGCGGCCTGTTCCGCGGCCTCGCAGGCCTCGTAAGCCGCCTGCAAATCCCCGCCGCAGCAAACCACGCCGTGGTTCATCAGCAAACAGGCATTCCGATTCCCCAGCGCGCGGAGCGCGACCTTTGAAAGCTTCCCGGTGGAGGGCAGCGCGTGCGGCGCGCAAAGCACGCTTTCTCCGAGTTTTCGACGCGCCGCTTTTTCAAGGCCGCCGATCGGCCTGCGCGCGGCGGCGAACACGCCGCAGTAACGAGAATGCGTATGGATGCACGCGCCAACGTCGCCGTGTGCGTAGAATAAATCCCGGTGCAGCTTCTTTTCGCTGGTGGGTTTGCGCTGCGCGCCGTACGCCAGCGTTGACATTTCCACCTTTACAATGTCGCTCGCAGAAAGCAGACGGTAGTCCAGTCCCGAGGGCGTAACGAGCATATGCGTCTCGTCCAGTCGGACGGCAAGGTTGCCCCAGGTCCCCTGCAAAAGCCCTTCCTTCATCAACCGGAGGCCGAATGCAACGATCTGTTCGCGCAGTTCCTTTTCACGCGCGGACCAGTTCTCTGCGGAAGCCGCATTCTCCTCTTCCGGTGTGCTTTTTGCCGCCTCCGCCGCAAGATTGAGCTTTGAATACTTCTTCTGGTACACCAGATGCATGAGCTTTGCCGAAAAATACGGCACGCGCTTTGCCCCGCCGATCTTCTCGGCCAGAATATGCGTCATAGCGGCTTTGTCAAGCAAAACCGCGCCCGTGACGGCCTCCGTGACCGACCGGCCGGTCAGCAGCATACCATAACTTTTTACAAAGCAGCTGTTCCGCCCTTTCAGGCAGCGCTTCACTTCGTCCGGCGTAAGCGCCTTTGCAACGCGCGCGGTCAGCCCCACGATCTGCGCCATGTCGTCGAGCTCGGCGGTGAGCTTGGGCAGCGTATCCGCCGCCTGCTGCGCATATTCGCCCGGCAGCAACAGCACCGCAAGCGCATCCGGTTTCTCTCGGAGCGCGGCGGCAAACGCATCATCCGGCCCGTCCGGCGCTTTGGCGGTAATAACGGCCTCGTATGCGCCGGCGCCGTTTTGAATCTGCGCAAAGAAATAGCCTTTCCCGTCCCCGCGGATGGCAGCCGAGCTCGCGCCGCCGGTCAGCCCGGCCTGTTTCAACTGGTCCGCAAGTTTAAAAAATGCTTTTGCGGCTTCGTTTTTGTTCATTCGTCCCCGCTTCCTTCCACCGCGGCGAATCCGCGGCCTTTTTCGTATGCTTGATTCGTAAAACATGAAACGTCAAGACTTGTTTCCCCCGTTTTTTCAGCAGCCGGTTACGCCTCTTTTGTGAAGCGTTCCCCGTTCGCTTTTTTATACAGCGCCGAGAGCGAACGATAAAGCTGCTGATACTGTGCAAACAGCGCGTCGTACACCGCGGTGTTTTGCCCGTCCGGCGTGAAGGTTGCGCTTACGCGGACAAAACTCTTTGCCGCAGCAAAGGACGGAAGCTCGCCCAGCCCAATCAGCGCCACGACCGCCGCCCCCACCGCGCCGGCGTTACGCGGGTTTTCAACCACATGTATTTTTTTGCCGGTCACCTCGGAGAGAATCTGCATCCAGCCTTTGTCCAGCGCGCCGCCGCCGATGATGCGGATGTCCTCGCTCATAAACCCGTAGTCCGCGCGGAAGTTCTGCAGAATCCAGCGGATATTGTAGGCGATGCCCTCATACACCGCGCGCATCAGGTGTTCGCGCGTGTGCACCATGGAGATGTTGAAGAGCGTCGCACGCGTGGTCGTGCTCGAAACCGGGCACCGCTCTCCGAGCATCCATGGCGTGCAGATCAGCCCGTCGCTTCCCGGCGGGACGGAGGCGATCACCTCGTCCATAAAGTTGAACACAGCGCCGCCGAGTTCTTCTTTTTCGTGACGGAAAAACTGGTCCCGGATCCATTCGATATTCGCACCCGCGGACTCCGTGATCCCCGCAACGAGGTTCATGTCCGGATCGGCACTCTGGATTGCCGCCGCGCCGTGCTGAAACTTGTCCGCCGTTTTGCTGCTCGCGGCCACCCAGGCCGACGTGCCAAGGTAGACATGCACGTCCCCGTCGCCCTGCTGTCCCGCGCCAACCGCCGCGGCCTGCACGTCGTCGCAGCCGCCGAAGACCGGCGTGCCCGCGGCAAGCCCGGTTTCGAGAGCGGCCTGCTCGGTAACTCCCCCGACGAGGTCGGTGCTTTTCACCAGCGGCGGGAGCTTTTGCATGTCGATTCCCGCGAGCGGCAAAACGCTGAGCCAGGTCTTCTTTTTGAGGTCGAACCCATAGCCGGACGCGCCGG
>CAYTHS010000035.1:0-19956 GCA_964437665.1 uncultured Oscillospiraceae bacterium | reverse complement strand
GGAAAGCTCCGTCACCATTTTGCCCGTGCAGCGGTACTTGAGATACCCGTTGACGTCTAGAATGCAGCGCGCTTTCCGGTAGATTTCCGGCCGCTCTTCCTTGAGCCAGATAATTTTAGCAATGCAGTCCTTTCCAATAATGGGCGTGCCCGCAATCATCGTGAATATCCATTTACCGCCGAGCTTTCGCATGATGTTCTGCGCCTGCTTTTCCGCACGGCCGTCCACCCAGGTGATGTTTGGATAGAGCACTTCTCCCGCTTCGTCAACAGGGATCACCCCCTGCGCCTGCGTGGAAAACACGACCGCCGCAACAGCCTCGGGAGAGACGCCGTTTTCATGCAGCACGCGCCGGCTTGTGTCGCAGACCGCCTTCCAGTAATCAGCAGGTTCCTGCTCTACCCAGGCGGGGTTGGGGTAATACGTCGGGTACGGCGCGGAAGCCGTCGCGCGGATGCTGCCGTCGAAGCGGACGAGCACCGCCTTATCGGAACTCGTGCCGATATCATGCGAAAGAATATAACGCTCCATCAAACATCCTCCCCTTACGGCATTTCAGCGAATTTGAGTATTTTTCACTTCTCTGAATACGCTCTCAAAGCGCGTGAGCGCGTCGGCAATCACCTCGTCCGTGTCCGCAAGCGACGTGTACAGCCGGCTGCCCGCCAGCGTGACGACGCCGTTGGCCATGTACGCCGCGCCCATGCGCTCCATGGATTCCTTGCGCCTCGTCATCATATCCTTGTTGCGCAAAAGTCCGATTGCGGACTTGATAAAGCTCATGGACGAATAGTCGAAGCTCATCGCGCCCGTGCATTCCAGGTGGACGATCGATCCCTGGTTGTACGCCACGAACGGCAGGTCGTATGTTTCAATGAGTCCCTTGAGCCCTTCGGTGAGCTTGTCGCCCTGCCTGCCGGCGATTTCGCAGGCGCTGGTGCGCTCGATTTCACGGATGGCCGTGTAACCCGCCAGCGAGGAAAGCGGATTCGCCGCCAACGTGCCGCCAACATACGCGCGGTGCTTGCCGGTTGCGACGCCCGCCGCCATAAGCGAAGCATATTCGCGCTTGCCGCCGACGCCGCCCGCCGCCGGATATCCGCCCGCGACGATCTTGCCGAACACCGTGAGGTCCGGCACAACGCCGAAGTACCCCTGCGCGCCCGAAAGCGCAACCCGAAAGCCCGTCACGACCTCGTCGAAAATCAACAGCGCGCCGTATTTGTCGCAGAGTGCACGCACGTTCGCGTTGTATTCGCGCGCAACGGGCCGCGTGCCGCTCTCCGGCCCAACAGGTTCGACGATGACCGCCGCCGTGCCGCCACGCAAGCGGTTGCGTTTGAACATGGCCTCAAGCATGTTCAAATCGTTTGGCCGCACTTCGTCGGTGAGCGAATAACACGCCTGCGGAATGCCGTGGGATTCCAGAAGCGCGCGGCTGCCGGGGATTTTTAGTCCGTATACCATCTGGTCCGACCAGCCGTGATACGCGCCGCCGGTCTTGATCACGCGCTTTTTACCGGTCGCGATCCGCGCGGTGCGCAGACTCGCCATCACGGCCTCCGTGCCGCTGCCGAGCATGCGGAACATCTCGACCGCGGGCATATGCCGGTGGATTTCCTTTGCAATCATCAATTCCGCTTCGTGCAGCAAACCCGTGACCGGGCCGCATTCGCCGAGCAGCTTGATCACGGCGCTGCGGACCGGTTCGTAATTGCTGCCAAGGATCGTCGGGCCGCCCGCCTGCAAAAAATCGATATAGCGATTGCCGTCCGCATCGTATAGATACGCGCCCTCGGCCTTGGCGATACAGATCGGAAACGGCTTGTTGAACGCCAGGTTATGCTGTACGCCGCCGGGGATGTAATCCTTTGCCTCCTCGAACACGGCGCGCGAACGGCCGCACTTTTCATCGAAATAGCGCAGCACTTCATCCTTGTAATATTCTTCCGAAACCTCGTAGATCGGCTCCCCGGTCAGTTTTTTCAGCCTCGCGTTGATTTCCGCGGGGTCGTCCCAGCGACTGACGCCGCAGTGTTCCATATGGCATACCCCCAACAATTTCAAATGGTTTGCGGATACAATTATCCACAGGGATACCGTCGTTCAGCCGGGAAAACGGTCAGCCTTTCGCGCCTTCCGGCAAGAGCAGCCGACGCAGCATCGTCCGCATGTCGCGCCGCATGCTTTCCGTATCGAACGGCAAACCGTGCGCAAGCAGATGGTTGACCTGTCCGTAATACAGCCCCATCGTCATCTGCGCAAGCAGTTCCGCGGACACGTCCGCGTCCTGCGCAAAGACGCCGAACTCGATTTCATAGTGTTTTGCAATGAGCCGCTCGATTTCGCCGACACGCCCGCCGTTGCCGCCAAGTACGGTCGCGTTGGTCAGCCTCGCCGTCACACGCGGGTAATTGACCGTGTCCACGATGAGCCGGTCGAGTAACGCTTCAACCAACGCCAGTCCTTCTTTTTCGGACTGTTCGCAAAATTCGATCAGATCGCCGATTTCCGCAACGGCCAGCGCCGTCTGCAGTTCGTTCGCGTCCGCATAATGGTTAAACACGGTCGTGCGGCATACGCCGGCGGCCTTGGCAATGTCGTCAAACGGCACTTTTCCTACACCGTGCCGTTCATAAAGCCCTTTTGCGGCGTGCAGGATCGCCCTGCGGGTTTTCATTCGTTTCTTCTCGCTCAATTCATTTCCTCCCTTTTGCCCTCTTCCTTCAGGTCCGCCAAATTATTTGCGCGCGGTATATTGCGGCCGTTACGCCGTTATTCGCTTTGTTTTCGGTGCTGAGCGTCTCTCCAAACAGTTTTCCCGTTGCACAAACGCAGCCCGGACATGCCCGTGCGCCGGGAAGAATCGCATACGTGCGCCCGGTTACAAACGGGGTCCCCTTCGATGCGGCGCCTCCTCCGACATACGCGGCACTGCCCGCAGAGTCAAGCGGACTGCGCCTCCTCCGCCGGATATCAAAGCGGGTTCCGACAGATAACATTATTCTTTTGTTTTTGGATTTTTGCTTTTGCAATAAACGAGGCGAATGCAAGCCGGAATGTTTGCGCTCTTATGTGTACTTAAGTACAAAATTAATATAGCACGGATTCCTCAGACGCGTCAAGATCGGATTTTCTGCGCCGGATTCACCGTCTCTTTCAACGGACGCAGCCACCGCGTGCTTGTGCTTTCCGGGATATTCTGATAGTATGCAGTCAATCGATTATTTCCCATACCGTTTTGCGAGGAGACCGATCTGAAATGAGTACCTCATTTGATTTGGACCGTTACTTAACCGACGGCGTGGAAACCATCGTCTCGGACGCGATGAAAGCAGCACTGAAGAACCCCCGTGAAACCACGTTTCTGGCGCGTTATGCACTTGCCGTGAAAACAGCGGCGCGCCGCCGTGCGGAACATGCCGGACGCAGCGCGCATATCCCGGCCTTTCTAATCGCAAGCGTCACAAATCGCTGCAATCTGCACTGCGCGGGCTGCTACGCGCGCGCCAACCGGCTCTGCAGCGACGATGCGGACGCCGGTTTGCTCACCGACGACGAGTGGGACGGCGTGTTTACACAAGCGGCTGAACTCGGCGTTTCGTTTATCCTGCTTGCAGGCGGAGAACCACTGCTGCGGTACGGCGTAATCGAACGGGCTGCGGCACACCCGAACTTGTTGTTCCCTGTTTTTACCAACGGTACGCTGTTTACCGAACAAACGCTCTCCCTCCTTGATAAAAACCGCAATCTCGTGCCAATCGTCAGCATCGAAGGCGATGCGGCGCAGACGGACGCGCGGCGCGGCGCGGGGACGTATCGGAAACTGACGGAGAGTATGCGCGCGCTGCGGGAACGCGGTGTATTCTTCGGCGTGTCCATAACGGTAACAACGCAGAATATTGTTTTTGTCACAAGCGATACCTTTTTGTCCGGGTTATCTGAAAACGGCTGCAAAATCGCATTTTACGTGGATTATGTGCCCGCCGACCCCGGCACGGAAGCCCTTGCGCCCGGCGGGGCCGAGCGGGATTATCTGGCGGCGCGTCTCGACGAACTGCGCTCCCGTGCGGATGCAATGATCTTCATTTCGTTTCCCGGAGACGAGCAGTATGCTGGCGGCTGTCTTGCGGCGGGCCGCGGGTTTTTCCATATCAACCCGCAGGGGGGCGCGGAACCCTGTCCGTTTTCGCCGGTTTCGGACGTAAACATCCGGAACGCCACCCTGCTCGAAGCCCTCGACTCGCCGCTGTTTGCACGGCTGCGTTCAAGCGAACTGCTTGCCGGACGTCACGACGGCGCCTGCGCGCTCTTTGGGCACGAGGACGAAGTGCGCCGCATGAGCCGTACACAAGGCGACTGATCCATTCCTCACCCCGAATTGTCTGATAAGGAGTATGCCTGCTAATGAAACTTTCCGAACGGGAATTGCCAAACTACACGCGCGGCGAAGAAATATTCAATATGGTTTCCCATATCGCCGGAGGCGCGTTCGCCGTCCTCGCGCTGGTGCTTTGCGTCATAAAAGCCGCGTTCGGCGGCAGCGCCTGGGCAATGGTCTCCGCTTCGGTTTACGGGTTTACGATGATCTTGCTCTACTGCATGTCGAGCATTTATCACGGTCTGAAGCCTTCGCTGGGCAAGAAGGTGCTGCAGGTGCTCGATCACTGCTCGATCTACTTCATGATCGCGGGAACGTATACGCCCATCGTGCTTGTCGCGATGCGGCCGCTGTTCCCCGTTCTCGCATGGACGATTTTTGTCTTTGAATGGGCGCTTACCGCTCTGGCCGTCACGCTGACCGCCATCGACCTGAAGGAATATGCCACGTTCTCCATGGTGTGTTACATCATCATGGGCTGGGGAATCGTGCTGGCGACGCCTTACGCCGTCGAAGCGCTTACTCAAAATGGTTTCTGGCTGCTGCTCGCGGGAGGCTTTGCCTATACGCTCGGCGCGGTGCTCTATGGAATCGGCTCAAAAAAACGTTGGTTTCACTGCGTCTTTCATTTATTCGTCCTGTTCGGCAGCGTGCTGCAGTTTATTTCGATCTATCTTTACGCATTATAAGAAACGGACGCTCTCGGGATCTTCGCTCCAACCATGCAAAAGCCCGCTGACCGGATATGCATCCACAAAAGATATGCAAATTTCCTGCCGCTGTAAACCGGCGTGCCCCGGTCGCTTGGTCTGCGGCAAAACACAAACACACAATCCGGCAATCAAACGCCGACAACAAATTGCGCCCTTGCGTTCACGCCGCGTGACGGGGGCGTTTTGTTTTCGTGGGTTTTATAGGTAGAATCCGCTTTTCAGCCGGAACCGGTTTTTTTCAAATGTAAGAATGCCTTCATCGCGCATTTTCGATAGTTCGTTGCTCATGGCGCTGCGGTCCACACAGAGATAGTCGGCCAGTTGCTGCCGGTTGAGCGGAATCGAAAAGGAATCGCCGCCAGCCGCCAGCGACTGGCCCGAAAGGTACGAAAGCAATTTTGCCCGCGTCGTCCGCTTGGACATATGCGATACTTTTCGCGTCAGCATAAGATTTTTGCGCGCGCTTTCGGCAAGCACGTTCTGAACAAGCATCGTATGGAACCGGCAGACGGACGAGCAGACCTCCACCATGCGTTTCGCATCGAAAAACAGTACGGAACATGCTTCGGCGGCGGCGACGCTCACGCGAAGACGCTCTCCCGTCAGGAACGCGTACGCTTCGGCAAACATATCGCCCGGCCAGACGTCTGCAAGGAGGCTGCGATTCCCCCAAAAGTCCTCTTCGACAACCTGCGCCCTGCCCGAAAGCACCAGCCCGACGGCGTTCACGTCCTCTCCCTGCCGGAGTATCAGCTCGTTTTTTGCATATCCCCTGCGCACCGGAGCGAGACAATCCAATAGCTGCGGCAGGTCCGCCTCGGTCGTCCCGCGAAACAGCGATGTTTTCTTCAGAAATCCATAGGGAAAATCCATAACGTACTCCATTTCATAAAGTCACTTTTATGTTGTATTAACAACGTATTTGTTTTTTATATCATATTATACTGCATGTAGGACGTCAAGGACATCCTGTTATGAAAGAATCTTCTGCACGGATATTTGGTATTGAAAGGAAAACGCTATGCTCCGCAAAATCATCCATATCAACGAAGAAAAGTGCAACGGCTGCGGTGCCTGCGCCTCCGCCTGTCACGAAGGCGCAATCGGCATGGTCGGCGGCAAGGCTAAACTGCTGCGCGACGACTACTGCGACGGACTCGGCGACTGCCTGCCGGCCTGTCCGACCGGCGCGATCACGTTTGTGGAACGCGAAGCCGCAGCATACGACGAGGCCGCCGTTAACGCCGCAAAAAAAGACGCCGCCTGTGAAACGCTGGCTTGCGGATGCTCCGGCACGCAATCCCGGCGCATCGAACGCGGCGGTACACCAAAGCCGGAAACGACCGGATGCGTCTGCGTTGAAACACCGTCCCGTCTCAGCCAGTGGCCCGTGCAGATCAAGCTTGCTCCCGCCAACGCGCCGTATTTCAACGGCGCAAAACTGCTGATTGCGGCGGACTGCACGGCGTACGCGCGCGGCGATTTCCACGAGCGCTTCATCAAAGGCCGTGTTACGCTGATCGGCTGCCCCAAACTGGACAGCGCGGACTATTCGGAAAAACTCACGGAAATCCTCCGGCGCAACGAGATCAAGAGCGTCACGGTCGTGCGCATGGAAGTTCCCTGCTGCGGCGGCATCGAACTCGCCGTTAAAAAGGCGCTGCTCGCCAGCGGAAAGATGCTCCCCTGGCAGGTCATCACGCTCGGCACAAACGGTGAAATTCTGGACTGAACAAAAAGAAATCTCCAAAGGATTTTCCGTCCTTTGGAGATTTTTATCAATAAAACCGCTAAAATCGCGTCTAGCGGACTGCTCCGAGGATTTTTTTAAGCAGACCGCTGAGCGCTTCCTCTTCCTCTTCGGAAAGCGGGAGGCAACCGCTCATGCTCCGCGGGATCCCGACCGCCCGCTCACGCAGTTGTTCGCCCAAGCTCGTCAGCGAGATATTAACGCTGCGCTCGTCCGCTGCACTCCGCGTACGTGTCAAAAGCCCCTGCGCCTCCAGCTTCTTCAGGAGCGGCGTAAGCGTCCCGCTGTCCAGGTACAGCCGTTCGCCCAGCTCCTTCACGCTCAGCGGATCGCGCTCCCAAAGCACCAGCATAACGATGTACTGCGTATAGGTCAGCCCAATCGGGTCGAGATACGGTTTATACAGCCGCACAACCTCTCTGGCGCAGGCATAAAGCGGAAAACAAAGCTGTTTGTCGAGTTTCAGCCCTTCATAATCGTCCATCGCTACTCTTTCTTTTCGATACGGCGCTCCGCTTTGCCGTCAAAGCAGCGCAGTTATGTCCTTCTCAATGCTTTCCGGCGTATCCGCCGGGGCGAACCGTTTGACAATGTTTCCCTCCCGGTCGATCAGAAATTTAGTAAAGTTCCATTTGATCCTTGCGCCGGGTTTTTCTCCATACTGTTTCAGGAAAGTATATAGCGGACTTTCTTCCTTTCCGTTGACCTTGATTTTGGCAAAACGAGGAAACGTCGTGCCATAGTTGATCGTGCAGAAGCTGTCGATCTCTTCGATCGCGCCGGGAGCCTGTCCCGCAAACTGGTTGCACGGGAAATCGAGGATTTCAAAATCCTTGTCCTTATACGCATCATAGAGCTTCTGCAGCCCTGTATACTGCGGCGTAAAACCGCATCCGGTTGCCGTGTTCACAATCAACAGCGCTTTGCCTTGGTATTCGGAAAGCGAAACGTCGTTTCCGAGCATGTCTTTAACGGTTATATCATACAAACGCATGGTTGGTGCTCCTTTCTATTGTTTTCTATTTAATTTTACACAATTTAATCGGGCTTGTCAATACTAATGCGCGCTGTTTTTCACCGGACCAAATATTTTGCGATACGAACGTATTGTCCAATATTGTATGTAAAAATATTTCCCGGGATTGCTGAGAACCATAGTCCTTTAGCCGAATTTCCCGGCTGGGCCGGTTTATCCGGCGCAGCGGACCGGCCTTTAGGGCGGTTGCTTTGTGCGTTTTGGCGCACGGGAACCCGAAGGGCGAGAGGCAAAACGCGGTTATCCCGTCAAAAAACAAGTTTTTTGACGGTCGCGGGCCGCCCGATTCCGGGCGGCCCGTTTGCCGTTTCAGAGGCTATCCCCCGTTGTTTTGTTATGAAATCTCCAGTTTGCGCGAGGAGGGAAGCGTTTCCTGCTGTTTCGGCAGGGTCAGCTTGAGCACGCCGTCCTCGTAGGCGGCCGTCACATCTTCCGTGCGAATCCCCGTCATGTCGAAACAGCGGCTGAAGCTTCCGTATCTGCGTTCGCGTTTGACGAAGTTGCCTTTCTTATCCTTCTCGTCCTTGCTCTCGTTGCGTTCCGCGTGGATGGTCAGGGTTTCTCCTTCGATATCTACGGAGATGTCCTCCTTCTTGAAGCCGGGCAGGTCGGCCTCCATCAGGTAGCTGTCGCCATTGTCGCGGATGTCCGTTTTGAAGTCGGTGATTGCGGACTCCCCAAAGAAGTTGCGCTGCATCTCATCGAGTTCTTCAAACGGGTTATACCAAGTTAAGTTGCGCTTTCTGCCATACGGTACGAGTTCAAACATAATTCATTCCTCCTTTGGAAAGATATAGTGTTATTTGTGCGTTTCTTCACGCGGTCCAGTCAGCCCGGCGTCCTGTGGGACGTCTTTCTTTCGGAACACTTGTATCATACGAAATCATTTTTACGAAAAAACAGAGAAAGTGTAATGGAATTGTGAAATTTAGCACTCGCCTAGGTAGAGTGCTAACAAGTTTCACTTCTTTTGCTCGTTTTTCCCGCCGGGTTCGGCACGGTAAAAACTCCGGTAACTTGCTATCATTTTTATGCTATCCTGAAAAAAACGCTGCATCTCTTTTTAACAACTTACAGCCCGGCGCAACAGGAGCCCATATGAAATCCGTCCCGAATTACATTGCCGCAGCGCTGCTTTCCGCCGTCTGTCTTTGCTGTTACTATTTTGGATCCATACCGCGGCGCGTCCCTCGTCACCGGGCTGCTGCTGCTTCAGGTGCTGGGCTTAATGTTTGTGTTTCTTACAAGCGTTACGCATAAAGACCCTGAAAAGAAATTTGCCAGCTACTCAAAAGACAAAAAATCGCGCCAAATTCTCGAAATAGGCGTGATTGCCTTTGTCTTTATCGCCTGCGGAGCGTTCCTGCTCTTGGGAATCAAGTGGTCGTTCGTGCGTTTCGTTGCGTTCCTGGGATTGTGGATTACGGCCGCCCTGCTCGGCGAAAACGCCAACTATTTTATTTGGTGCAGGCAAAACCCGGAACTCGCGCAGCAACTGGTCGCGCGCGAGAAACCGCCGGAAAACGAAGCTTCCGCACCCATACGGGAAAAACCCGCCGCCGCATTCCAACCCGCAAAAAGAGCCTCTCTTCCTCCCGAAAAAATGCGCCCGTGCGTGCGCTGCATGCCCGATATGTTTCTCGCCATCCGGCTTACCGATCGCGACGTAAGCGCACTGGAAGATGCAATCCGCAATCCCTCAAAACAATCGCTTGCTGCTCTTGAGGAAGCGATCTGCCGGTTTAACGGCAATCCGCAGTCCGTGTTTTACCGCATCGGCGGAATGCGTGTGCATTCCTCCGCGTCCATCGATTCCGCAAAACGCGAACTATATGCGCTGTGTGCAAGCGGGCGCCTGCTGGACGACCCCGCGTACGCACAGTCCCTCATCGCCGGTCTCGCTCGGGCGACAAGCACGCGCTTCATGCAGGACCTTGCGGCAAGCAATCCACGGATGCTCTTTGCCTATCGGCTTCTCGGCGTGCAGATGCAGGTTGCGCATCTGGCCGGCGACTGACCGGCCCGGTTGCTCTTTCCCGGACACGTCCGCTAAAAAAACTCCACCGCAGGCAGATAGCTGCCGCAGGCGGAGTTTCAGCCTGTCAAAAAGGTCCTTGGGATTGTTAAGGGCCGCACCCCTTAACCCGTTTATTCCGGCTGCGCCGGTTCATCCGGCGGAACGGATCGCCCGGAACGGGCGGTTTCTCTGTGTTCTTTGCCGCCCGCGAGTCCGAAGGACGAGAGGCAAAGAACGGTTAACCCGTCAAAAAACTGGTTTTTGACGGCCTCAAACTCTGCCGCAGGCGGAGTTTTGTTTTATTTGCAGATTGACGTTACAGCCGATTACCAGTCGAAAAGGTCCCAGTCGCTTTCGCCGTTCGGATCGGTGGACCGCCGCACGACAAGATTTGTTTCCAGCTCGATCATACGCGGAGGTGCGCCCTCGCCCGTCCCGATGCGCCAGAGCAGCAGTTCGACCGCCTCCTGACCCATCCGCTGTTTCGGCACGGACACCGTGGAAAGCGAAGGGGTGATCAGCGTGCCGGGAAAGTTGTTGTCAAAGCCTATGACGGCAACGTCTTCCGGAACGCGTATCCCCGCTTCGTGCAGCGCGCGGATTGCGCCGATTGCCATCTGGTCGTTCCCGCAAAGCACGCCGTCGATCCGGCAGCCGGTCGAAAGCAGCGCGCGCATTTCGCTGTAGCCGCTGATGGGCGTGTAGTCGCCCTCGCGCACGAGCCGTTCGTCAGCCGCAACACCCGCTTCCCTGAGCGCGGCAAGATAGCCTTCATAGCGCTTTTTGCCCATCATAAAGCGGTGCATCGGCGCGGCGATGTAAGCAATATCCCTGCGGCCAAGTTCCAGCAAATAAGCCGCCGCCGCACGCGACGCAGTCTTGTTGTCCACGACCACGGCGTCCAGCCCGTCCTGCGGCGCTTCTTCAAAAAATACGACGGGGATGCGCTTGCCGCCGATGGAAAGCTGCTTAAGCTCCTCGATATACGCCGCGTTATCATGCGTACCGCAGCAGGTGGAAAGCAAAATACCGTCCGCACGCTGCAGCCGCAGCATATGGATGACGTTCCGCTCTTTTTCAAAATCTTCCCCGGTTTCATAGATCGTCAGCGAATATCCGTGTGCAGCGGCAGCCGTCTGCATGCCGCGGAGCACTTTGGGGAAAAATACACTCACAATGGACGGCACGATGACGCAGAGCATATTGGTTTTTCCGCTTTTCAATCCCTTTGCCAGTGTGTTGGCCTGGTAGTGCAGTTCGTCAACAGCGTCCAGCACCCGCCGGCAAAGCTCGCCGCTTACGGTTTTTGTGCCGTTGAGAACATTGGAAACCGTGGAAATGGAGACGCCGGCATACGCCGCGACGTCCTTGATGCTCACGGTATGCTCCGGTGCGTTTTTTTTCCGTTTGGTCATAGTCTGGCGAGGTACCCTTTCATGTTTTCCAGCCAAAGCGCCGCCGCCGTTTCGTCGTTCGGCACCGGCAGACACTCCGCGCTGATATCTCCCGCGTATCCCTTCTGCCTGAGCGCCATCAGGATTGCGGCAATGTCCGTATGCCCGGCTCCGGGATAGAGGCGGTTGGAATCCGCGGCATGCACGTAATGAATCAGTCCCGCATTGTCGTACGCCGCGGCGACAGGATCCGCTTCTTCGATGTTCATATGGAACATGTCCGCAAGGACGCCTGTCGCACACAGCTCCGCGTCCCGGATAAAATCGGCAACGTCGTAAACGCTGCAAAGATAGTTGTTTTCATAGCGGTTGATCGCTTCAAGCAGCAAACCCACGCCATGTTCGGCGGCGTAAACGTCCGCACGCCGCATCGCGTCCGCGAGCAGAAGCAGACTTCCACCGTCCTTTTCCCCCGCCGGGATGTTCCCGCGCAGGCAGCCGATGATCACATGCGCGCCGAGCACCGAAGCCGCGTCGATGAACCCGAAAAGACGCTTGAGCGCCTGTTCGCGCGTGTCCGGATCGATCAGCGAAAGACGGTCGTCCACATACGCGCGTCCCGTTCCAAGCGCGCTGACGCAGAGGCCGGTTTCGTGCAGCGCTTTGCGGATCGGCTGGAGATCGAGTTCCTCCGGCGCGCGCACGTGCAGTTCAACACAATCATAGCCAAATTTTTTCGCCGCGGCAATGCATTTCGGCAGATTTCCTTCATAAAGAAACGGCACGCCGTCGCTTCGCCGCTTTACGGCGGTCAAGCAGAGTCTCGGTGCAAACATGCTTCGTATCCCCTTTCGGATCTCCGTTTTTGCCGTTTCCGGCTTAAGCTCGTTATCCCGGAACGAACGCGCGGACGCATATCGCCAATCTGCGTCCGCGTTCGTCCGAAACAAGGTGATTAGAAGGTTTGCCGCCGCCCTTCTGCAGGCGCTCTCCATACGCCCGGAAAAGCGAAAGCGGCTTGTCAGCTCTTCCCGTATGCGGGTATTCGGCCGCAGAAAGGAAGCTTTTGCAGGCCGCCGAAAAACCGACTCCGGCGGCCATAATCCCGTTATTCCTCCACGCCGAAGGTCAGCATAACCTTAAACGCGTCGGCTTTGAGCTTGCAGGCGACGTCGAACGCCTCGTGTATTTCCCCGAATGGATAGTAATGCGTGTTCAGCGTCCCGAAATCGACGCCTTTTTCCTTGAGCGCGCTCATAAAGCGAATCGTACGCTGCGCAAAGTTCTTCGTGCCGCCGGAACCGCTGATGGAGAGCGTACGCCAGATGGTCTTGCCGATTTCGACGGGCACCTTGCGCCCGATGGAATGCCCGATCAGCCGCACGCGCGCGCTGTGCCCCGCAACGTCGAACAGCGACGCGATTGCGTTGTTGTTGCCGGAGGCTTCGACCACAACGGTGCCCATGCGCCCGTCGGTAATCCGTTCGACTTCCTTGACGAGATCGACCGCGGTCGGGTCGATTACGTAGTCCGCGCCGTATTTCTCCGCAACGGCACGCCTCTTTTTAAACGGTTCTACGACGATCACCTTCGCACCGCTCATCTTGGCGGTCATCATTGCGGAAACGCCGACCGGGCCGCAGCCCATGATGATCGCGATATCGGACGCGTCGATATATCCGCCGTTGCCCCAAATGCCGTAATAACCGATCGAAAACGTCTCGACCCAGGCCGCGTCCGCATAGGTCCAGTTGTCCGGCACCTTATGCACATACTGCTCTTCAATGACCATGTATTCGCCCATCCCGCCGGGCGAGTCGGGCCGGAAGCCCGCTTCTCGCATGTTCAAGCAGGCGGACGGCATCAGGCCGTCCTTGCAGTTGCGGCATACGCCGCAGGCCATCACGCAGTCGCCCGTGACTTTGTCGCCGGGCTTGAGCGTCGCCACCCCGGAACCGACACTCGCGATGCGTCCGCCCCACTCGTGCCCGGGCGTGTATGGCGCGATGTCGTAGCGGCCTTCCTTGGACTTGCCTTCAAAGCACTCCACGTCGGAGCCGCAGATGCCGCAGGCCCCGACCTGCACCAGCACCTGGTTTTCCTTGAGCGCGGGAACGTCCACTTCCTCGACCCGCAGGTCGAACGGCTTATGCAAAAACGCGATTTTCGCCTTCATAACGGTTTCCTTTCTTCACTTTGCGGTTTTTCCGGTCGGATTCGCTTACAGATGCTCGAAGACGCCGATACGCGGCAGTTCGTCCACGGATTTCCAGCCTTCGCTCATGGGTTCCTTGAGGAACGGCGCCATGTCCGCTTCCTTGCGGAGCGTGATTTTCTCCACCGGCGGGACCTTGCCGGAGGGATACGCGTCCAGAATCTGGTCGTTGAGCAGCGTTAAGTATTTCAGGATCGCAACGATCGGACGCTTTGCCTTGCGCGCGTCGGAGGTGGACGGCGCGCCGACCACGCCTTCCGGCGTCGCCGCGCGCTCGATGGCGTTATGCCCCTCGCCTTCGCTCCAGCGGTTCGGGCGGCGGAACGGGTCGACCGACTTGTCGAAGTGTTCGTCAGGCAGCAGCGATTCACCCCAGGAATCCTGCACGGCGGACATGTTGATCATTTCTTTGAACATCAAAAGTGCGACTGACGTTTCCGCTTCGTCCGCGTGTACGAAATGCGTACCGAGGCTGAGCTCGCTGTCGATGGGATAGAAAAATTCACGCACGGCGCGGTGCCATTCGATCACGCGGAAAATTCCCGGCAGCTGGTAGCGCTTGCAGAACTCCTGAATCGCGCTTTCCAGCATCCAGAGATGGCCGTGATTGTTGACAAAAATGATCTTCCGATATCCGTCGTTCCAGAGACCGAGCATCGTGTAGATGAGCATCTCCTTAACGGCTTCTTCCGGCATGATTACCGTACCCGGCATGCCGATGTGATGATACGGATGCCCGCCATAGTTGAGCGGCGTAAACGCAAGGTTGATTTCGCGTCCCTGCTTCTTTGTGTAGCGGCGCACGCCTTCGAGAATCTGCGTGCACATGAAGGTGTCAAGGCCGGTGTTCGCGTGCATGCCGTGATTCTCCGTACATCCGATGGGCACGAACACGATGTCGTTCTTGCGGCGCTTTGCAATCTGGTTCGCGCGCGGGGTGTTCTGGATATAGGTACCCGCAACGCCCAGTTCGGAAGGCGACGGAATGCCGTAGGCCTCCAGCTCCGCATCGAGCTGCGCCTCCGTCATGTCCCATACCTCTTTTTTCATGCGCCCGACCGCCGTATCCTCAAAGATGATGGCGGGGTCCTCGGTCAACAGCCACTTTTTCTTTTCCATTTTTTCCCTCCTTAAAGAAAAACGTTTTTCTTTGTGCCGCAATTCGTCTTTTTTTGTCGCCCTGTTATTGTTTTGTTTTAGTTGTTCGTTCCCATTGAAAACACAGATGTTAAGATATTGAATTCACTGATTAACTGAGATACACGACTGATGAGATCGGTTCCATTCCGTAAGAAAAACGTTTTTCTTGCTTTCGTCATAAACATATCACCGTTTTACCGGCGCGTCAAGGGGGGTATATAAAAATATTCTTATGTGACGGTTCGCCGTCTCTGCCCAGAAATGATTTCGCTGCAAAGGTTTCCCGGCCTGCCGGCAATTTACGCAATCAGCAGAAGGAGCGCCCCGTAATGCACCCACGGCCGCTCCGGTCCATACAACGGTACCTGCCGAACGCAGCGCACCGATTCTTCGCGTCTTGACGAATGCGCAAACTATTGGCAACCATGCCGCCGCGGCAGCAGTTTCCAGCCGGTTCTTCACTGGTTCTCTGCCGGCGTTACACCGGCATGTCCGTTCGGGACTCTTTTTTCACCAAACGGATCACCGCGATATACATAATAATCACGAACGCCGCGAACAGAATTGTCGAAAGCGCGCTGCCGATCATCGCGGAAGCGTCGTAAAAGCCATGCAGAAATACCGCCGTAAGATACCCCGCCCAAAGATTGCGGGTTTTTCCGTTGTTATTCCCCGTCCCCGCGCAGAGCTTCGCACGCCCGTAGAACAGCCCCATGAACACCGCAAAGCCCATATGCGCCGGCACCGCGAGCACGGCGCGCAGCGCCGCGGCGGTAAGGCCGTACCCCATCACGTAACTGATATTTTCAAACGCGGCGAATCCGAGCGAAACGAACACGGCATACACAACGCCGTCGAACCGATAGTTGAAATTCGGGTCCTTCCAGGTACGTCGTGTCAGGAAGAAGAACTTCGCGCCTTCTTCTACGGCGGCTACGCCGAGAAACGCCGTTACGATCGTATGTGCCGGACTGTCTTGTGCAATGAACATGGAAATGAAGTTTTTGCCGATTGATTCGAGCAGGACGGCGACCAGCGCCGCCGCAACGCCAAGAAATACCAGAGAGATCAAAAGCGCGTACGGCTCCTTCTCGACGGTGTCCCTGCGGTAGATATACCGCATCAGAAACAGCGCCGGCAGGAGGGCCGCGAGGATATGAATGCCGATTACGGCAAACGAGGGGAGCGCCGAAAGCACGAACATCACCGCCTTTGCGTCAAATCGGACGCTCCCGCTGGCGAAGAAATCTGCTTTTCGGTCCGCAGATTCCTGCGTTTTCCGGTTACTGTGTCCAGTTCGACCCGAAAAACGGCGGTCATCGCCGTCACGTCCGGCGAACACCGGTAGTCCGGGAAGCCGCAGTGTTCCAGCAGAAGCCGAATCCCTTTTTTCGCTTCGTCCCCGCCGAGCAAATCCGCATACCCCCAGCCGATTACACTTTCGTAATCGCAGGTCAGCCCGCCGTGTCCGTTTTCCATGAAGCCGAAGCAGCGGTCCGCCTCCACGCATACGCGCGGGCGCTTTTTAAGCAGATCGTATTTTCTGCCTTCCAACGCGCCGTGGAAAAAGACCGATATTTTCCCTTCGGAAACCGCATACCCGAACGATACCGGCACGATATAGACTTCGCCGCCGTCCGCAACACCGACACGAATTGTATCGCAGCCTTCCAATACGGCGGCTATTTGTATTGTGTCACTGATTTCGCGTTTTGATTTTCGCATGTTCGGCTCCCCATCTTCCTTGCGCAAAAAGCGCACACTGTACTCCTCTGCCGCTCAAATGCGGGCTTTTGCCGGTTTTTATATGAAGAATACCATAATACTGCCAAAAGAAAAAGCGCTTGCATCTGCCCGCCACACGCCCCTGCAAAGCGTCTTGGCATATGCTTGACGAACCGCTTTGAAACACGTAAGATGTATCTAACTGGTTGTGCGTTCACGAAACGTGCATGTCCGGTTTTCACAATTTCTGTATAGGATGGTAAATAAGTATGGGGCATGCTGTTTTACTGGCCGCGGGCGGCACCGGGTTTACATTCCTGATGACGGCGCTTGGTGCGGCAATGGTCTTTTTCTTCAGAAAGTCGATGAGCGGAAGCGCGCAGAAAATTTTTCTGGGGTTCGCGGCAGGCGTAATGATTGCCGCTTCAGTCTGGAGCCTGCTGATTCCGGCTATCGACGAAGCCGTCGCAAACGGCCAGATCGGCTGGATTCCTGCCGCGGGTGGATTCATCCTCGGTATTGCGTTTCTTTTCGGGTTGGATCAGCTCATCCCGCACCTTCATATCGGCGCGTCACAGACCGAAGGGCCAAGCTCCTCAATGAAACGCACGACGCTGCTCGTTATGGCCGTTACGTTGCACAATATTCCGGAAGGCATGGCCGTGGGTCTTTCGTTTGCGCTCGCGGCACAGCACGGCGGTTCACCGGCGCTTTATGCGGCGGCATTCGCCCTTGCGCTCGGCATCGGCATCCAGAATTTTCCGGAAGGGGCGGCAATTTCGCTTCCGTTGCGCCAGGAGGGCTTCAGCACCGGCAAATCGTTTGTTTACGGGATGCTCTCCGGCGTCGTAGAACCCGTATTCGGTATTCTGGTCGTTCTGGTTTCCAGCTTGATCGCTCCCTATATGCCCTGGATGCTTTCGTTTGCAGCCGGCGCAATGATGTATGTTGTGGTCGAAGAATTGATACCGGAAGCGCATCTCGGCGAACATTCCAACGTCGGCACGCTTGGCGTGATGGCGGGATTTTTGATCATGATGATTCTGGACGTCGCCCTGGGATAAACCCTTTACAGATATAAAAAAACGAGAGGGCGCCCTCCCTCCCGTTTTTTTTTTGCGTTTTTACGCTGAAAGCCCGCACAGCGCTTTGGATATCTTCGCCGCCACACGCGCGTTGTTATAGGCAAGCTGCACGTTGGACGCAAACGACACGCCCTTTGTAAGCTCTTTGATCTTTGCCAGGAGGAACGGCGTGATGTTCTTCCCGTGAACGCCCGCCGCGTCGGCCTCCGCCTGCGCCTGATTGATCACCCGTTCCATATGTTCGAAGTCCAGCGCATATTCTTCGGGAATCGGATTGCCGATTAAAACGCCGCCGGCAAGTCCGAGGTCCCATTTCGTTTTGATGATGCCGGCGATTTCGGTTTCGTCCTTCGCGGCATAATCAACGCCATACCCGCTCTTGCGGCAGTAAAACGCCGGGAAATCCGCTGTTCCGTTTCCGATGACCGGAACGCCCATCGTTTCAAGATACTCCAGCGTGCGGCCGATATCGAGGATTTGCTTTGCACCCGCGCAAACCACGGCGACCGACGTCTGCTTCAGTTCCTGCAAATCTGCGGAAATGTCCATGGTGACCTCCCCGTGGCGGTGTACGCCGCCGATACCGCCGGTTGCGAATACTTTTACCCCCGCCATCTCAGCGCAGATCATAGTTGTAGCGACGGTCGTCGCGCCGGTCTTTTTCATTGCAAGATACGTCGCCATATCGCGGCGGCTGACCTTGCCGACGTCCTCGGCCCTGCACATAACCTCCAGTTCAGCGGGACTCAGACCAACCTTGATGCGCCCGCCGATCAGCGCGGTGGTTGCGGGAACCGCGCCTTCCGCGCGGACGACCTTTTCAACCTCGGCCGCAAAATCCACATTTTCAGGATACGGCATGCCATGACTGAGGATCGTGCTTTCCAGCGCGACCACGGGTTTGTTGCTCTCGATTGCCTCCCGAATCTCCGGCAGAATGTCCATATACTCTTTATTCATCATTGTTTTTTCTCCTTTTTGGCAGTTTGATTCCCGTTCAAGCGGTAACGCTCTATGTTGTTTCTGACAAGCGCGTCGCTCATCTCCGGGTTGATGGTGCTCACGCTTTCGATCGCGGCAATTCCGCTTGCCAGCGCGTAGTCGAGCCGCTCTTCTTCCGGCATTTCATCGATCAGTCCGTGAACAAAGCCCGCCATGAACGCGTCCCCCGCGCCGGTGGCGTTCGCCATCGTTTTCACCGGCCGCAGCGCGCGGAACAGCCGTGTTCCGTTCGCGTCCGCATAATAGCATCCGCGTTCACCCCTGCTGACGGCTATACAGAAAACGCCTCGCTCCAGCAGCGCTTCGCAAGCGATTTCGATCTCCGCCTCCGTACCCGTCGGCCGCCCGGAAAGCACGGCAAGCTCCATCTCGTTGGGTTTAATCCCGAAAAACTTACCGGCGATCGGCTCCATCTGCCGCGCGTATGCGGTGGACACAGGGTCGATCAGCACGCGTGTGCCGCGCGCCGCGCCGGAAGCCAGTTCGTCCAGAAAGCGGACCGGCAGACATGCGTCGCAGACGATCGCGTCCGCGCTCTGCAATAACGCGCCGTTTGCATCCAGATACGCCCCCGTCAGCCCTTGAATGATGCGCATGTCCGACATGCCGAGCAGCATGTCGCCCCGATCGTCCAGCATGGAAATGTAGCACGAGGACGTCACGCCCCTTTTCAGCAGCACATGCGAAACATCGATTCCAGCCGCAGCGCTGTCGCGCAGGATCTTCTCGCCGTAGACGTCGTCGCCCACCGCGGTGAGCAGCACGGCCGAGACGCCCTGCCGCACAAGGTTCTCAAGAATATTGCGCGTGACTCCGCCGACGGAGGTGCAAAGCAGCCCCGGATTGGAGTCCCGCATGACGATCGGGTTTTTACTGCGTCCGTGCACATCAACATTCGCCGCGCCGATTCCCACGACAACATGCTCTTTTTGCCGATTCATCCTGCCGTTCTCCTCCGTTGTTCCCGAAATGAAGACGTGACCCGCGGCTTTGCCGTATGACACCGCAGATAGTAGTATACTCGCAGATCCGCCTGTTTTGCAAGTGTGTGCGGGTCGCTTACGCCGCGCGCCTGCTAACCGGCGTTGCTATTTAGACAGCTCTGGTATACAATGTTACGCAATTGGTTTTTTTCGGAGGTATTGGCATGGGAGCATGCGACGGCATCTATCTTTACAGCGATCTGGACGGCACGCTTTTCACTGACGATAAGCGTATTGGCGCTGAGGACGCCGGGGCTATCCGCGAGTTCGTCCGGGCGGGCGGACGGTTCGGCATTGCGACAGGGCGGGTTCCCTGCATTATCGGCAGCGTTTCGCGCGCGCTCCCGGTCAACGCGCCCTGTATTCTATACAACGGCGCGGGACTTTACCATCTGGCGGACAGACGCTTCCTCGCAATGCATCCGATCGGCCGGGAGGATTGCCGGCGAATCGCTGAAAAGGCAATCCAGCTGGACAGCCATGTCTGCGTCCAGATTTTTACCGACGACGCAATC
>CAYTHS010000034.1:0-22684 GCA_964437665.1 uncultured Oscillospiraceae bacterium | reverse complement strand
TGCGAAATTGACTTAAACTTATAAATAATGCAATAATTTGCCGATTTCACATGTAATAACGGGACAAATTGTCACAAAATCATTGATTGAAATAAATATCATACGAATTTCTGTTGCAATAACTATAATATATGGTATACTTGTCATGTTATAACTGATCGTTATATTCCGAATCACTCGTTGAACGAAGGAGATGTCAAAATGCTCAGGGGCATATCTGGATCTTCCGGCTATGGTATTGGGAAGGTTTTTTTATATCACGCGTTTGATCCCGTTACAAAGGAACAGAAAGTTTCGCCGGAAGAACTGGAAACGGAGCATAGCCGTTTAGCCGCCGCTATCGCGCAGGCACGCGGGGAGCTTTCCGCGCTGCAGCATTCTCTGGGGGAGGACAAGGCGGCAATCTTTGCCGCACATCTGGAAATGCTTGAAGACGAGGCGCTGCAGGAAGACATCCGATACGCGATAGAATCGGGTCATGATTCAGCGGAATGGGCGGTTTTTTCGACATACCAAACATATATTGATATGATGCTCGGTCAGAGCAACGAGCTTCTGCGCGAACGGGCGGCGGATTTGAAGGACGTGCGCAACCGAATTCTGCGCATTTTGCGCGGAGAGGCGGAACGTTCTCTGACGGCGCTGCAGGAACCGGTGATCGTTGCCGCGAGGGATATCCTGCCGTCGGACGTTGCGCAGATCGACAATTCTCGTGTGCTGGCGTTTCTGACCGAAACCGGCGGCGTAACTTCGCATGCGGCAATCCTGGCGCGCAGTTACGGGATTCCCGCCGTACTGGGTATACCGGAGCTGATGGAGCGGCTCGGCGACGGGCAGAGCGTGATTGTGGACGGGGAAGCCGGTCAGGTCCTGACGGACCCGGACGAACAGACGCTCGCCGAATACCGTACGCGGAAAGCAGAATATTTGGAAACGCAGGCGCTCAACCTGCGCTATCTGCCGTTGAAAGCGGAAACGCGCGACGGCGTCTCGATTCAAACCAGCATGAATATTGGTTCGGCTGAGCTTCCGCAGACTGCGGTGTACGCGGACGGCGTCGGCCTGTTCCGTTCGGAGTTTCTTTATATGGAGCGCGAAGCCCTTCCCTCGGAAGAAGCGCAGTTCGCCGCGTATGCAAGCGTACTCAGGAAAATGGGAGACAGACCGGTTATCCTGCGCACGCTCGATATTGGCGGCGACAAAACCCTGCCGTATCTGCCTTTGCCAAAGGAAGATAACCCTTTTCTCGGCAACCGAGCCATCCGTTTGTGCTTTACGCAGGAGACGGTGTTCCGCACGCAGCTCCGCGCGGCATACCGCGCCGCGGCAACCGGGGGCAATCTTTGGATCATGTTCCCTATGATCGGTTCGGTTGAAGATTTCCGCAAGGCCAGAGGAATCGCCCGTTCTGTACGGGAGGGGCTGAAAAACGGCGGCCTGGACGTTCCAAACGTGCCGCTCGGCGTTATGGTCGAGATTCCTTCGCTGGCGATTTGTGCGGATCATATCGCGCGCGAAGCAGACTTTGGCAGCATCGGTACGAACGACCTTTGCCAGTATACGTTTGCGGCGGACCGTATGAGTCCGGCTGTGGCTGCATACGCGCGTCCGCTCTCGGCGGCGATGCTGCGGCTGATTCGCGGGACGGCCGAAGCGTTCGCGGCGGAAGATAAGCCGCTCTCCGTTTGCGGAGAACTGGCGGGGCAGGCGGCTGCGATTCCGCTGCTGGTCGGCTGCGGAGTACGAAAACTGAGCATGTCGGCTTCCGTTCTGGCGCAGGGGAAACGTGTAATCCGTTCCTGCTCGTTCGCCGAATGCGAAAATCTTGCAAAAAAGGCCGAGAACCTTGCGACCGAACAGGAAGTCGCTTCGCTTGCGGAGGCTTTCCTTCGCGGCTGTCAGGCGCGAAGCTGAATCGGGCGATATTAACGAAGCTGCCGCCGGCATTAATACCACATATTATAATTTATCGGAGGAGTATCCATGGTTTCCAGTCAAGTAACGATTATTAACCCTACAGGATTGCATGCGCGTCCCGCGTCCGAGTTCGTCGCCAAAGCGAAACAGTTTCAGAGCCGTATTATGATTCAGAACGTTGCGGATGCATCGGCGGCTCCGGTCAACGCAAAGTCCATCGTGCTGCTGCTTACGCTTGGGCTTACGCAGGGCAGCGTTGCACAGATCACCGCCGAAGGTGCAGACGAAAAGGAAGCGCTGGAGGCACTGACGCAGTTGGTGGCTTCGGGCCTTGGCGAATAATACGAAAGGCGGCGTTCCATGCAATCTCAAAAAGAGCCGCATAAGGCAAAATATGAACAGGTGAAATCGCAGCTTCTGCACATGATTCGCGACGAGCAGCGTTTCCCCGACCGGTGCATCCCTTCGGAACGGGAGCTTTGCGAAATGTTTGGCGTAAGCCGGATCACCGTGCGCCGCGCGGTGGCGGACCTGGAACAGGAAGGCGTTCTGTTCCGTGTACAGGGCAAAGGGGCCTTTATCAACGCTGCAAAGATACAGCAGCCTCTGTTTCGCGTTTCAAGCTTTACGCAGGATATGAACAGCCGCCAAATGACGCCCGGCGCGCGGATTCTCGCGATGGAGCGCATTCTCTGCGGCGCGGCGATCGCCGATAAGCTTGGCGTTTCTGCGACGGAGGAAGTATTCATGCTCAAACGGCTGCGGCTTGCGGACGACGAGCCGATGGCGATCGAGACCTGCTATCTTCCGTTGTATATCGGCACGGCGGTTGCGGAAAAAATAGGTGACAACATGTCGCTCTACCAACTGATACAGAGTGTCTGCGGCGTCACCATTACGCGCGCTTCGGAAACCATCGAGGTCGCGCGTCTGAAAAACTATGAGCGGAAACTGCTGCTGAGTGAGAGCATCCCCTATGCGCTGCATATTACGCGCTGTTCGTTCGATGCGGAGGGGAACCGCATTGAATATGTTGATTCCAAGTACCGCGCGGATCGTTACCGCCTGGTTACCGAGCTATAACAACTGTAAACGGGAGGCAATACATGTTTGTTGATCAATATCGCGAGACGGTCTTTGGCGTACTCTCCGACGTCTTTTCAAAGGAGGCGGAGAACATACAGAAGGCTGGCGACGCGCTGGCGGATACGCTGCAAAGCGATGGGTTGCTTCACGTATTCGGCTGCGGTCACAGCCATATCCTCGCAGAAGAGCTTTTTTACCGCGCAGGCGGCCTCGCGGCGGTCAACCCGATGTTTGAAACCGCCGCCATGCTGCACGAAGGCGCGGTGAAAAGCAGCGAGATTGAGCGGCTCAGCGGATATGCCCAATGGGTTTTTGCACGGTATCAGGTGGAAAAGAACGACTGCTTCCTCATCGTTTCGAGTTCCGGCATCAATCCTTTCGGTATTGAAATGGCGCAGGAAGCGCATGCGCGCGGCGTCGTGGTTATCGGGATTTCGTCGCTTGCGTACAAAGAGGATGCCTCCCGGCAAGAAGACGGACTGCATCTGCCGGACGTTTGCGATATCTGCATCGACAATCATGTTCCGCACGGGGACGCATCCGTTACCGTCCGGTCGGACGGGTCCAAGGCGGGGCCGATTTCCACAATCGCATCGGTCGCGATTGCAAACAGCATTATGCTCACTGCCTGCGATACGCTTCGTTCGCGCGGAATCGAGCCGGACGTTTTTCGCAGCGGCAATCTGCCGGACGGCGACGAGAGGAATCACGATCTCATCGAGCGGTACCGTCCGCGCGTGAAGCATCTGTAGGCGTTGGAACGACGCGCCGGTTCGGCGCTTAACCCGACCTGCGGCGGTGGTTTGCGCCGCTTGTGCCAAATGGGAAAAAGACGCGGTTCCCAACCCGGGAGAGGCGTCCTATTTTCTAAGACGTTGTGAGGAATCTGCGCTTCGACCGAAACAAGCATAGTCGCCGGGACCGAAAGGACCGAGGCGGCGGTCTTGCGCGATGTATGTTTACGGCGCGGCCAGCGTTTCAGGCAGCCGGATGCAGACGCGCTAGGCCCGGATATAATCCAGAATCGGGCCAATCTGCGCTTTGCTGGAAAACAGGATGTCGTGACCGAAGCTTTCAAGGAACAGTTCGTCTTCCGCCGTACGCTCGGCGGGAGATTTTTTTTCGGTCATTGACTTCACCATGCGAAGCATGAATCTATGCGTACCGTTCATTTTGCTGAAAAGCTGATCGCCGCGAAGTGCGAAACACTTGAATTGGCCCGCAAACGCGGGAAGAGTGCATTTTTGTGCGATTTCCGAATATGCATCCGTTTCGTCCGGGTTAGTCAGTCCAACGATGAACAAAACCAGCTTCTTATTCTCTGCGCAGCGGAGTATGGATTGAAATTTCCGAAAGCCCGCGATATTGCCCGCATACAGACCGCCGCCGTAAAGAATCGTATCGTAAGGACCGAATTCGGCGGCATTCACATCTTTCAGCCGTTTTACGGGACAACCCAACTCTTCTGCAATCCATCCGGCGTATTTTTCGGTGCTGCCGTATTTCGAGGTGTATACAACGATTGCGTTCATATAATGGCCCCCTTTTAATAATGTGGTTTCGGTTGCCCTGCCGGAAAGGAAAAACAGCGGCACGGGCAAAAATCTGCCGCGCCGCTGCGTTGAACAGCAAATGCGGCGGTGTTTATTCGTACGAGCGGATATACCGGCTGTCCTTAAGCAGAACGTCGTGCGCGCTGCCTTCGGCAAGCGTCGCGGCGGAAACCAGCGTAAGCCGCGCCTTTGCGCGCAGTTCCGGTATGCTCAGCGCCCCGCAGTTGCACATGGTGGAGCGAACCTTGCTGAGCGTCTGTTCCACGTTGTGGTGCAGACTGCCCGCGTAAGGCACATAGGAGTCCACGCCTTCTTCAAACTTAAGCCGGGACTCGCCGCCGCTGTCGTAGCGCTGCCAGTTGCGCGCGCGGGCGCTGCCTTCGCCCCAGTATTCTTTCATATAGCTTCCGTTGATGAATACCTTGCTCGTCGGGCTTTCGTCGCAGCGGGCGAAATACCGGCCCAGCATGCAGAAGTCCGCGCCCATGGCGAGCGCGAGCGTGATGTGGTAATCGAGCACGATCCCGCCGTCCGAGCAGATGGGCACGTATACGCCCGTTTCCTGGTAATAGGCGTCCCGCGCGGCGACGACATCCCGCACGGCGGTCGCCTGTCCGCGGCCGATCCCCTTGGCCTCGCGCGTTGTGCAGATGGAACCGCCGCCGATGCCGACCTTGACGAAATCCGCTCCGCAGTCTGCGAGAAAGCGGAAACCGTCGCCGTCCACAACGTTGCCCGCGCCGACTTTGACCCGCTCGCCGTAACGCGCGCGAATGAATTCGACGGTGCGGGCCTGCCACTCGGTGTAGCCTTCCGACGAATCGATGCAGAGCACGTCCGCACCCGCCTCGACCAGCGCGGGTATGCGCTCCTCGTAATCCCGCGTGTTGACGCCCGCGCCGACGACATAGCGTTTCTGTGCGTCGAGCAGTTCGCCGGGGTTCTCCTTGTGGGAGTCGTAGTCCTTTCGGAAGACGAAGGCGGCCATATGCCCGTTTTTGGTCACGATGGGAAGCGCGTTGAGCTTGTGCTCCCAGATGACGTCGTTCGCTTCGCTGAGCGTGATCCCTTCCTCGCCGCAGACAAGGCGGTCGATCGGCGTCATAAACGTTCGCACGGATGTGGAGGGATCCATACGGCTTGGGCGGTAATCGCGGCTGGTCACGATGCCAAGCAACCTGCCGTCCGAACGTCCGTTTTCGGTGACGGCGACGGTCGAATGGCCTGTCTTTGCCTTGAGCGCCAATACGTCCGCCATCGTCTGGTCGGGTGTCACATTGCTGTCGCTGCGCACGAACCCGGATTTTGCTTTTTTGACCGAACGGACCATGTCCGCCTGCGAAGCGACCGGCTGCGAAACGAAAATGAAAGAGATTCCGCCTTCACGGGCAAGTGCCGCGGCAAGTTTTTCACCGGAGACGGACTGCATGACCGCCGAAACGAGAGGGATACTCATGCTAAGGGGGCTTTCTTCGCCGGTGCGGAATTTGCAGACCGGCGTTTTGAGGGAAACGTTCTGCGGTGTGCATTCGGCGGAGGAATAACTCGGCACGAGCAGGTATTCCGAAAAGGTATGGGAAGGTTCATCGTAATAGTGTGCCATATGGTGTCCTTTCGTTTTTACGGATCAGAACGGGTATTCCGGCGCGGGACGGTCCGTGTTTGATTTCCCTTAGTATACTCCATTTCCGGAGCATGCGGAACCATTTGACGATGCAAAGAATACAAACAGGGCGAGCGAAAAACAGCCGCTGCATGCGCTTGCCGCATTGCCTGAAGCAATCATACGGGTTCCGCTGCAGTTCCGCGGGTGTCGGCGGATGCAGGGCTGCTCCGCGTTGTCCCGGACATTGGGGGCAGGTTCCCGGCAGCGGCTATTGCACGCCGGCGGAAGATTTGACATGTACAGCGATAATGAGTACTATTGCACCAAACGGAGTAACCGGCAGACAACGATGTATCGAGAAGCCGTCAAATACATGTTTCTGCCGGAGCATTTGCGATTTGCCGCCCGTCACTGCGGACGATGGCGGCGCGAAGCACAAGGAAACCGGCCGTACCGGACGATTTGTTGAGCCGGACAACCGGCGCAGCGGGGACAAATGGGTAATGGGCAGCAGTCCTTTACCATCAAAAGATATTTTTTGCAGACTTTATTAATCTGGATTAAGGGATGTGATTTGTTTTGGAATACTATTTGGTATTGCTGCCTGCAGCGCTCGTATTGCTCACCTCAAAGATATTTATGAAGATTTGCGAGCGGGTCAATCTGCCGTCCGTTGTCGGGATGCTGGTTGCCGGCGTGCTGGTCGGGTTGATCAATTACATCCCGGGGCAGACCATTCTGAACGAAACCAGCACGGCCGGAATCGGATTCTTTGCACAGGTCGGCGTGATACTGATCATGTTCTCCGCTGGGCTTGAAACAAACCTGGCACAAATAAAGAAGATCGGCGGTCCCGCCGTCGTTATAACGCTGGCTGGCGTGATTGTGCCGATAGGCCTGGGCTTTCTGGTGGCGGTGCTCGCTACGGGTGGATTTTCGGCGCTCACCAGAGAGGCGATCCTGACAAACTTGTTTTACGGCACGATTCTGGCGGCTACGTCCGTCAGCGTCAGCGTCGCGACTCTGCGCGAACTGGGGAAACTGAATTCGAAGGTTGGCAACACGATTGTCGCCGCGGCGATTCTGGACGACATTGTTGGCATCATCGTCCTATCCGTTGTGCTGGCAATGAAAAACAGCGGTGCTTCGGATGCGGCGAATCCCTGGACGGTGCTTCTGAAGATGCTTGCTTTTTTTGTCATCATCGCGCTGATTGCCTCCGCAATATCCCGGCTTTTCCGAAAACTGGACCTGAAATACCCGCATCATAGGCTGATTCCCGTTCTAAGTCTGGCGCTCTGCTTCATAATTGCATACGTCAGCGAACGTTATTTCGGCATTGCGGACATCACGGGCGCGTATATCGTCGGACTGATCCTTTCGACGAATCCGGATTGTCAATATATCGACCGCAAAGCCGAAGTATTGGGTTATATGATCTTCGTCCCGCTCTTTTTCGGTAATATTGGGCTTTCGACGCAGCTTAGCGGGTTTCATGCGAGCATGCTGCTCTTCGGCGTGCTGTTTATCGTCGCGGGTATGATCGGCAAAGTTTTCGGCTGCGGCGGCGCTGCTTTGCTCTGCCGGTATTCTTTTAAGGATTCCCTTAAGGTCGGCGTCGGCATGATGGCGCGTGCGGAGGTTGCGCTCGTTACCGCACAGAAGGGTGTTGAATATGGGATTATCGACACCTCGATCATGCCGTTTATCGTGCTTTTGATTATCGTAACAAGCTTCATAACGCCGATTTCCCTCCAGTCCGCGTATCGTTCGGACGATATTCAGCCGCTTGCACCGGATCAGGCGAAGAGCTGATTCCGGCGCCTGCGGCGCAGGGCGGGACGGTCCGACGGGAAGACAGGCAAAGCGGCGCGCCGCACGTTGACGGGACACACGGCTTAAGAGTACAATTCAATCAGGTAAAGCCTTTTCACTTCCAGCATGAAACGGAAACAATCACATAACGAATACCGGAGGGAAGGCATGAAGAGATTTGATCTCGCAATCATAGGGAGCGGCGCGGGACTGGTGGTCCTGGAGGCGGCGCTCAATGCGAAAATCAACTGTGCAATCGTTGAAAAAGCAAAGTTCGGCGGTACCTGCCTCAACAAAGGATGTATTCCAACAAAGATGCTTGCATACCCTGCGGACATCGTCCGCGAAGCGCGCCATGCGAAAAAAGCCGGGGTGAATTTCCCGTCCGCCAGCATCGACTGGGACGTCCTTTCAGAACGGATGTGGCGGCAAATCGGGTTAAACCGCGCAATCGAGGCGCAGCTGCTGAAAGCGGAAAATCTGACCGTTTATAAAGGAACCGGCGCGTTTACCGGACCGAAAACGATGGAGGTAAGCGGAGCGGACGGAGAGCAGGAGGAATTTGAGGCGGACCGGTTTGTAATCGCGGCGGGCGCGCGCTCGTTTGTTCCGCCGATCCGCGGGATCGAGGAGACGGGATATGTCGTTTCCGAAACGTTTTTCGGGAAGAAATTTCCGAAGAAACCCTGGGACAGCCTCATATTGATCGGAGGCGGGCCGATCGGCGCGGAATTCGCGCATATCTTCTCCGCGCTGGGAACGAAAGTAACGGTGATTCAGCTTACCGACCGGCTGCTGATGAACGAAGAAGAGGAGGTCAGCGCGTTTGTCAGGAAGCAATTTGAACGCAATGGCATTCGTGTTCTGACCAGCGCGATGGCGGTTTCCGCCGAAAGGAAGGGCGGCGTAAAAGCCGTTACCGTGCGGGACGCCGGGACCAATCAAACCTTTACGGTGGAAGCAGAGGAGATATTTCTCGCAGCAGGCGTACGTTCTAACGCGGATTCGCTTGCGGCTGCGCGCGCGGGCGTCGAGACCGATGCAAGAGGCTGGGTCGTCACAAACGAATATCTGGAAACTTCGCGAAAAAACATCTGGGCGCTCGGGGACGTCAACGGGAAATTCCAGTTCCGCCATAAGGCGAATTACGAAGCGGAAATCCTTGCACACAACCTTTTTCACCCTTCCGTGGAAAAGCGAAAGGCCTGCTATAGAGCCGTACCTTGGGCGGTTTTTACAAGTCCGCAGGTTGCGCATGTCGGCATGACGGAACGCGAAGCCCGGCAGGCGGGGCTTCGCTGCCGTGTCGGGGTAAACCGTTATTCCGATGTGGTGGGCGGCAGGAAGATGGGCTATGCGGAAGGGGACGAAGACGACGGGTTCGTCAAAATTATCGCGGACGGCGAAAAAAGGCTGCTGGGCGCGCATGTAGTCGGCCCGCACGCGGCTCTTCTGGTTCAGCCGTTTGTGTACCTGATGAACGCGGGCGGTAAATGCCGCGAGGGCGCGGCGTCTGCCGCAATGCAACCCGGCGCCATCGAAGGCCTGCGGATGATGTGTCCTTCACTCGGCACCTACGAGCCGATCGCAGAGTCGATGGTTATTCATCCATCGCTGAACGAGCTGACCGCCTGGGCGCTCGACCAGCTCGGGGACGCGGACGAAACGTCTGAATGAAAGCGTGATATCCGATTGGTCGTTGTTTGAGACAATTTGAAGGGAGGACTATTTTTCTTTCCGGCCTTTTGCACACTATGATACGCCCATCCCTTGAACGAGCTTTGGTGTGGTCTGGACCATTCTTTTGAAACGGCTATCCCGGTTTTCGCGGGATCAGTCGATTTCGCCCCATTCGGGACGGTCCTCCTGAATCCTGCTGCGTGGAAATGCGATGCAGATATTATAGGTTTTACACAGCAGTTTGGACAATTTCAGAACGAGCGAACTGATCGCCGTTGTTAAAAATGCGAGCACGACCATAACGGGACCGATGAACGGGATTCCCGCGACGGAAAGCTTCGCGAGAAGCAGCGAGAATTCGCCGCGCGGGATGGTGAGGAAGCCGATGAATAAACCCATGTTTTTTTCGCATTTCAGGATCCGCGTAATAATGAAGCTGGAAAGCAGTTTTCCGACGACGGCGACAACGAGGCAGTAGGCGATGATGTTCCAATAGGCCCCCAGGTCCGAGGGGCGCAGCGCCATGCCGAAGGAAAAAAAGAATACGCTCCCGAAGAGATCGCGGAACGTGACCGCGGTGTGTTCGATGTTTTTGACGTTTTTTACGCCGGAGAATGCGGCACCCAGGAAGAACGCCGCCAGAGCCTCCGATACGCCGAGCAGTTTCCCAAGGGAGGTTACCAGCAGCACGACACCGAAAAAGACCAACAGCAGCAGTTCTTTTTTCCGGATACTGACGATTTTTTCCAGCAGCCAAGACGCTTTTTTCGCGGCGACTACCAACAGCGCGCAAAACGCGAGCGAAACGCCCAGCTGAAGGAGCGTGCTGCCGATATCCGCGCCGTCCGCCTGCAACCCTGTCGTTACAAGCACCAGCAGCAGAACCATTGCGAGGTCTTCAAACACCATGATACCCATAATCAGGTGTCCCTCGCGGTTTTTATTGATCTGCAGCTCGATCAGGCTCTTTGTTATGATGCCGGAGCTGCTCATATAGATCGCCCCGGCGACGAGCAGGCAGTATGTGACGTTCAGGCCGAGCAGCAGTCCCAGTGCGAAACCAAGAGAGAAGTTGACTGCAAAATCGATCGCGCCTGCGATCAGCAGCAGCCGTTTCTGCTTCAGCAGCGTATGGATGGAGAATTCCAACCCAAGGAAGAAAAGCAGAAAAACAACGCCGATCTCGCCGAAGAGCGAGATGACTTCGGAATCGCTAACCAGATTCAGGACGTTCGGACCGAGCAAAACGCCGGCAAGAATATAAAACGGCGCAAAAAACAATTTCGTTTTTTCTGCAATCAGAGCAGAAATGCCGATAGCCGCAAAGCAGATTGCAATCTGAAAATATAAATCCATTTCTCATTACCTGTTATTTTGATTGGCACAGCCCGCCGGGAACGGCGGGATTCTGCGTTCGGGGATTTCGTTTCGGGCCGGTCGGGCACATTGCCGTGTGTTGCCGATATAGTTTTTTATTGGAACGGTCTTTGCCGCTCAAGTCGGATTTGTCCACGGCAGAGACGGAAAACGCAGCGCCGGTCCGCAAACGGCTAAATGCAGGCTTTGTACCGGCACACCGGCCGGCATCGGATGGCATACGGCGCGTCAGCCGATGATCATCTTTGTTAGAGCGTCGATCCGGCCGTATGCGATCATCCGGTCCCCTGCGCAAACCTCTGTATCGGCCGTCGGGAAATCCAGCACGTCCATCCCGCGGTCGATTTTTAGAATTTGGATAAAGTGTTCCTTGAGGTGGAGCTCCCGGAGCGTCTTGCCGCAGATAAAACTGTCCGGGTCAACGATGATTTCATAGATGCCGAAATCGGGGCTAAGATTCAGAATCTGGTCGATGCGGTCTTTTTCATTCGCTTTTTTGATCTTGTTTTTCAAAAGCTTTTCGGTAAAGCGCGTGAAGCGGGACGAAAGGTATTTGCTCTTGGTTGC
Organism: uncultured Oscillospiraceae bacterium; assembly: GCA_964437665.1. GTDB lineage: Bacteria > Bacillota > Clostridia > Christensenellales > CAG-138 > UBA7703. The sequence continues at coordinate 11,083 of CAYTHS010000034.1, read as the reverse complement.
GAGCACGACAAACAGAAGCATTCCGCCCAGTGCCAGCGCGATGTTAACGGCGTTTCCGGACGCATTGCTCAGCACGTTGAACAGCAGCGTAATCAGCGTTACCTGCGCGACATAGCTGATGATCATCAGTATGCTTGCGATGCGCCTGCGTACCGGGTGCTGAACGATCAGCTCCGATTCGCGCGAGGTAAAGCCCGTGTGCGTGAGGATGGAGATGATTTGAAAGCGGGCCTTGCCGATTTCCAAACCGGTCATTTTCATTACGATCGAAAGGATTTCGATCAGCAGCCAGAGTACGATGAAGAGAACTAAAAACAGGATCAGACTCATACGGCGTATTCTTGCGGCGCGGCGGCGCGCCTGTGCGCTCCTTTTATGATTTTGGGGGATACCGGGGGAATTGCGGGGGTGCGGTGCTGCGATCTGCTTTTTGATTTATTTTATCATACGCAGGGATACGGCGGCAAATGTCCACTTGACGGCGAACGTGCGGACTCTAACCCGGTTCAGGCGCAGTTATGCTTGCTATTTGGGTTTCAATCTGCAATAATATATGCAACCGATCTTTGTATTCAGGCGCGCGGCGTTTACTCCACTTTTTATTCTCCGCGACGCTGTATAAAAGGAGGGATACCCAAACCGCATGGCTTGCGGTGCGGCAGTGTGGAGACCTGCCGTAATGCGTTCGTCACAGTATGCGGGCGAATGCGAGTTGGGCGGGTAACGGTTGTTGCGCCCAACAGAGCCGGAAACACATGGCAAACGTTACACTGAAAAACATTAAGAAAGTCTACGACAAAAACGTGGTTGCGGTGCAGGATTTCAATCTTGACATCGCGGACAAAGAGTTTATCGTACTCGTCGGGCCTTCCGGCTGCGGCAAATCGACGACTCTTCGTATGATCGCCGGGCTGGAAGAGATCACTGAAGGCGAGCTTTACATCGGCGACCGTCTCGTCAACGATGTTGCGCCGAAAGACCGCGACATCGCGATGGTCTTCCAGAACTACGCGCTTTACCCGCATATGACCGTGTATGAAAACATGGCGTTCGGACTCAAGCTGCGCAAGGTTCCCAAGGCGGAAATCGACGAGAAGGTAAAAGAGGCCGCGGAAATCCTCGGCATCACCGAGTATCTCCAGAGAAAGCCGAAAGCGCTCTCCGGCGGACAGCGCCAGCGTGTCGCCATCGGCCGCGCCATCGTGCGTAAACCGCAGGTCTTCCTTATGGACGAACCGCTGAGCAACCTGGACGCAAAGCTGCGCAACCAGATGCGCGCCGAGCTGATCAAGCTGCGGCAGACGGTCAACACCACGTTTGTTTATGTTACTCACGATCAGACGGAAGCCATGACGCTGGGCGATCGCATCGTTATCATGAAGGACGGTTTTATCCAGCAGATCGGCACGCCGCAGGAGGTGTTCGACCATCCGGCCAACCTGTTTGTCGCGGGCTTCATCGGCACGCCGCAGATGAACTTCTTCGACGCGGAGCTTTCCGCAGCAGGCGGGAAGTATGTGGTTCGTCTCGAGGACGCGCTCATCGATCTGCCGGATGAAATGCAGAAGGTGCTTAAGGATAAAGGCGTCCAGCCGATGAAGGTGGCATTGGGCATCCGTCCCGAGCATGTGATGCTGGTAGACGCCAAGGAAAAGCACGCGATTGCCGCCAAGGTGGACGTGTCCGAGATGATGGGCAGCGAGCTGTATGTCCATGTGACCGCCGTCGGCAAGGATTGTGTCATGCGTATTGCTACGGTCGATCTGCCCGCCGAAAACCGGTACGGTTTCAAGTTCGGCGATCAGATGTATTTCTCGTTCGACGGAGCGCTTGCGCATCTGTTCGATCCGGAAACCGGACTGAATCTGCTCTGATTACGGCTTGTAAAGCGCTCTCCCGTCGCGGGAGAGCGCTTTTTTTACGCGGAACAGGCGTTTCTTCTGCATAGTGAAAGAAATTAACACGCTTTGGATGGAAAAGGTCGTTATCTTTTGCTAGAATAAAGAAAAGCGCATATCATACTTGACACGAAAGCGAGGAAAACGCAATGCAGATCGATGCGAAAGGAAAAGCCTGCCCGCAGCCGGTGATTCTTGCGAAAAAAGCGCTCGACGGCGGAAACCAGGACGTAACGATTTTGGTTGACAACCGCGCCGCTGTGGAAAACCTCACGCGGCTCGGAAAATCGATGGGGGTGACCGTGCAGAGCGGGGACGCCGAAGGCGGCTTTTTCGTGCACTTCACGGGCGCGGCGAAACCCGGCGAAGCGCCTGTGCCCGCGCGTCCGGCGGCGGGCAACGGCTATGCGGTATTCATTGGTAAAGACCATGTCGGCGACGGGGATTTCATGCTCGGGTACAATCTTCTAAAGATGGCGATTTATACGCTTGCGCAGAGCGACGACGTACCCGCTTACGTTCTGTTTATGAACGGCGGCGTCCGGCTGCCGGCCGGAGAAGAAGCGCAGGTGATCGAAAACCTCCAGACACTTATCGACAAGGGTACGAAGGTGCTGGTCTGCGGGACTTGTCTGAACTATTATGAAATCGGCGACAAACTGAAAATCGGGATTGCCAGCAATATGTACGACATCATGAACGCGATGCAGCGCGCCGATAAGGTTATCTCGCTTTGACAAACCGCGCATATTATCTCTTTGCGTTCGACTCTCCGCACGCCGCTATCGCAGCCCAGCGTTTGCTGGCGGAAGTAGGCGGCGCGGTCATGCCGACGCTGCGTGCGATCACGGCAAGCTGCGGCATGTCGATTCGGGTTGGGCCCGGAGCGGTCGGCCGCGCGCGGGAGATCATGGCGGGTTCAACCATCGACTCTGCTCTATACCGGCTTTATTATGTGGTACAGGAGGCTGGTGAAACGGTCTGTACCGAGACGGCGGCCGAATAATAACGAACCCTGCGGCCTGAACTGAACCCCGGGAAACGGACATTGAGAAAAAGAGCCTCCTATCGAAGGATAAAGCGAGAGGAGGTTTTATTTGTGTCTAATCACCGGGGTTCAGTTCACGTTATCTAGGGTGCGTTTCAAAGATCACAAAAGCGCATTTCCGCCGCCTCGACATGCATATTTTCGTTGAAAGCCTCGCCGCAGCGCCACTGTGCCTGTGTTTTTCGCCTTAATCTGCAAGCCGATCCAGCATAACTGCATCTTTCAGACTTTAGAAACACACCCTAAGCGTTTCGACATTGGCGGCGGCCGACAGAGCAGGGATTGTTGAAGAGGCTTATATGGCAAAGGCTTCTTACTTGTACTCGGCCTGCAGTAAAGGATGATTTGAACGGAGCCTGGCGGAAACGCCGGGCTTTTGCGCGCTTACAATTTAAGGCAGGTTCAGCGGACAGTCGTATCCCTCAGGAATTCAGATGGAAGTTACATACATAATAAATATAAATATTTTAACGAAATACCTTGACAGACGAGGTATAACGTACTAGGATATACTTGCACACGGAAAGGAGGTGCGTCATGTCCGTTGCATCGGAACTCATCCGTGGAAATACGGAAACGATCATTCTGGCACAGTTGCTCAAAGGCGACAGTTACGGATACATGATCAACAAAGCGATCTATAACTTAACCGAAGGACGGTTTGAACTGAAAGAGGCGACGCTGTATACGGCGTTTCGGAGGCTGGAAGACGCGGGCTGCATCGCCTCCTATTGGGGAGACGAGACGACCGGCGCGCGGCGAAGGTACTATTCCATTACGGATCTCGGCCGGGAATCTTACCAGTTACGGAAAAAGGATTGGAAAACCGCGGAAGCGGTGATCGACAAATTGCTAACAGAGGGAGAAGGGGAAGTAATATGAACGAAAAACTCAGGGACTACATCGACTCGCTCTTTGAAAACGCGCCAAAAACGGTACGTGCGGTCGAGTTGAAGGAAGAAATGTTCCAAAACCTGACCGACAAATACAACGACTTAATCGGCCAGGGGAAAAGCGAGGAAGCCGCTTACAACATTGCAATCGCCAGCATAGGGGACGTAGACGCGTTGATTTCCCACTTAAGCGGCGAAAAACCGGTTGAAAACGAGCAGTCCCGCAAACGCAACGGGCTGTTAACGGCAATCGCCGTAGCGCTCTATATCACGTGCCCGGTTCCAGTAATCCTGTTTCAGAATACCTTTGGCGTGATGCTGCTGTTTGTGTTCGTCGCGCTGGCGACGGGGATTCTGATCTACAATGGCGTGACGCGCGAAAAATACGTGAAAGCGGACGACACCATGGTGGAAGAATTCAAAGAATGGAAACAGAACAACCGGCAGAAGGACCAGGCGGCAAGCGCTATGATCGGCGCGCTGTGGCTCATCGGCGTTTGTGTGTACATCGCAGTGAGCTTCATGACCGGCGCATGGCATATAACGTGGATCATTTTTTTGATCACTGCGGCTATTGCGTCCGTCATCAAGGGCATTTTCATGCTCAGGAAGTAGGAGGGGTGAAATATGCGTACTGGTGGAATCATCAGAATTATCGTCGGGCTTGTTATCGCCTTGCTTCTGACCGTGTTCCTGATATTGACGTTTTCGGGGCACAACCTGATGGAACGTCTTGGCTGGGAAGGAGGCTGGAATTGGCCGTTCTGGTCGACGAAATACAGCTTCTCGGATTCGGAAACGGATGACGCCGGCATAATTGCGGAAGAAACGGTATCGCTGTCTGCCGGGGATGTTGCAGCGATCAATATCGAGTGGGTTGCCGGAAGCGTCGAGGTACGGGTCGGCGGCGGTGATGAAATCGTGTTTTATGAAACAGCGCGCAAAACGCTGACCGATGCGCAGAAAATGCGTTACATGGTTACGTCCGGCGGTGAATTGAAGATTCAGTACTGCGAAAACGTCGAAACCGTTTGGAAATGGTTCGATAAGGATCGTTACAACATTCCCAGCAAAGCGCTGATAATGACGATTCCTGCGTCAATGCTCGGCGAACTGGAAGAGTTTCGAATCGACGGCGTTTCCGCAAGTCTGGATGTTGACGGCGTATCCGCCGAGAAAGTTAGGCTCGAAACGGTTTCCGGGGAAATCGCGTGTGCAAACCTTACGTGCGCCGAACTCAAGCTGTCTTCGACGAGCGGCAGGCTGGTCTGCGAAAACTGCGATGTAAAGGACGTTTCGCTGAACAACGTCAGTGGAAATATCCGTGCAAGCGGTACGTTCCGGGAAATCGATACGGAAACCGTCAGCGGCAATGTGCGCATCGCCAGCACGAACATACCGGACGAAATCGACGGCGACAGCGTCAGCGGCGATATCACGATTCTGCTGCCGGAAGGCGCGGGCTTTACGGTCAAGCTGGACAGCGTCAGCGGCGAACTGAGCTGTGAGTTTTCCGGAACGTTCAGCGACAAGAAGATTGTCTGCGGTGACGGCGAGGCGGACTACAGCTTCGACAGCGTCAGCGGAAACATCCATATCGGGATCAATCAATAGATGGCTGTGGTGCATGCGCGCCGGCGGGAAACCGCCGGCGCTTTTCTGCGCGGCGCTCAGGTAAATCTGCGGTGTACGTTGCCCGCCTGCGAGCGTGCATGATATAATGACGACAATGTTTGCGCCTTGTTCTGCGTACGGCATTCGTGCGTAAATCCGGCGTTTGGGAGGGAAATGTTGAAAATCGTCTGGGATATTCTGATCGTTTTGATTATGCTCCTAGGACCGAGGCTGATGGTATCGCTGACCAAGCGGGTCAGGCTTCTTGGAATATTGGGACCGGTTTTCCTCTGCTATGCTGCCGGATTCCTGCTCAGCCTTGTCATGCCGGAGACGGCGCTGGCAATGGATATTTCAGAGATTCTCATCCCCATCGCGATCCCGCTGATCTTGTTTTCCGCAGACCTTTCCAGTGTAAAACGGCTTGCAAAGCCCATGCTGTGTTCGTTTCTGCTCATGATCGGCGCTGTTGTTATCGTTGCCTGCGCCGGGTATTTCCTGTTTCGGGGGACGCTCGAGCATGCATATAAATATGCCGGTATGATCATCGGCCTGTATACGGGCGGTACGCCAAACCTCATGGCGATCGGCTCGGCGCTTTCGGTAAGCGATACGCATATCGTATTGGCCAACGCTTCGGACGTTGTGGTAGGCGGTATCTATTTCCTGCTGTTGATTTCGGTGATGCCGGGGCTCGCAAGGAAGCTGCTGCCCGCATTTGGTTCGGCGGCGGAACGCGACGCTTCGGAAAACGCCGGTTACATGCAGGGGCTGGAGAAAAACTATATTCCGGCTAAGGAACCTTTTTCGGTTCGCGCGCTCCTGCGGCGCGTGCCGGTGCTCCTGCTTGGCGTGCTCTCGCTTGCAATCGCGGCCGGGCTTGCGCTGCTGATTACGGGCGAATTGAATGTGGTTGTGATCATGCTTGTTGTGACGAGCTGCGGCATCGGATTTTCGTTTATTAAGAAGGTGCGAAACGCTCCAGGATCCTATTCGACCGGTCAGTATCTGATACTGATGTTTTCGTTTGGCATCGGACTGTCGTTTCAGTTTGACGCGGTCAGGACCGAGTCGATGTTGTTTCTCGGCATATTCGCGCTTGCGCAGTTCGGTGCGATCCTGCTGCACCTGATTTTAGCAAAGCTCTGTAAAATCGACGCGGACACCGCGCTGATCACGTCCACGGCTGGAATATACGGTCCGGCGTTCATCGCTCCGGCGGCGGATGCGCTGAAAAATCGCGAATTGGTGCTGCCCGGACTGATCTGCGGGATTCTGGGTTATGCAATAGGGAATTATATGGGCATCGGCATGGCCTTTTTGCTCAAAGCGCTCGGCGGATGAGCCATAGCCGCTGCGTTACGTTTCAGCTTTTATTCGGAGGGAAGTGTTTTATTGTCAGTTCGTGATTCTCTGACGGGAGGCGATCTTGATGCGACGCTGCGCGTACTCTATGCAGACGCGTTTATGGAGAAACGCGCGCGCTGGCTTGCGTTGCTGGACCGTTTCGGCAATGCGTTTGGCGTCCGGGAAAACGTCGCTCTTTTTTCTGCGCCGGGGCGAAGCGAAATCGGCGGCAATCATACCGACCATCAGCTTGGATGCGTGCTCGCCGCAGCGGTTACGATGGATATACGCGCGGTGTGCGCGCCGAGAACCGACGATTCCGTTTGTATCCGTTCGAAGGGGTATGCGCCGATCCGGCTTATGCTCGACCGTCTTGAGCCGAGGAGCGGCGAGACGAACGGGTCGGCCGCGCTTGTGCGCGGCATTGCGGAACGACTGAAGCGTGACGGCTGGAAAACCGGTGGGTTCGACGCCTGTATCGAATCGGAAGTGCCGAAAGGCTCCGGGCTTTCGTCCAGCGCTGCGTTCAGCATATTGATCTGCACAATTTTTTCCGGCCTGTTCAACGGCGGAGCAATTCCGCCCGTTGAACAGGCGCTCGCGAGTAAGTATGCGGAAAACGTTCATTTCGGCAAACCCAGCGGACTGATGGACCAGCTTGCTTCGGCGGTCGGCGGGTTCGTGGCGATCGACTTTGCCGATCCCGAGCATCCGAAAATCGAACGGATCGATTGTGATCTGGAAAAAAACGGGTATGCGATTTGCATTGTCAACGCCGGCGGCAGTCACGCAAACCTCACGCCGGAATATGCTGCCATCCCCGCTGAAATGGGCGAAGTTGCACGGCAGTTCGGTAAGGCCGTATTGCGAGAGGTGGAGGAAGACGCGTTTTATGCCGCGTTGCCGAAACTGCGAGATAAGGTCCCGGACAGGGCGCTGCTGCGGGCGATCCACTTTTTTGAAGAAAACGGACGTGTGTGCAGACAGGCGCGCGCGCTAAAAGAAGGCGACATGGAAACCTTCCGCCTGCTCATGAACGAAAGCGGACGTTCGAGCTTTGAATATCTGCAAAACGTCTGTCCGGGCAATCCGAACGACAGAGGGCTTGCACTCGCACTTGCGGTTTCCGAGCGCGTACTCAAAGACGAAGGCGCATGGCGTGTCCACGGCGGCGGCTTTGCCGGCACGATTCAGGCGTTCGTGCCGCTTTCGCGCGTTCCGGCGTACCGCGGAGAAATCGAGCGGGTATTCGGTGCAGGCAGTTGTTACCGCTTCGCCGTGCGCCCCGTGGGTGGAGTGCAGCTTCAGTAATCGAAGAAAGGCATACATAATAAACGGCCGTCCGTATAGTCGGCGGACGGCCTTAGGGTGTGTTGAGACCGTCAAAAAACTTTTTTTTTGACGGGGTAACCACGTTTTGCCTCTTGTCCTTCGGACTCCCGGGCGGCAAAACGCATAGAGAAACCGCCCGAAACGGGCGATCGTACTGTACCGGATGAACCGGCACAGCCGGAATATGCGGATTAAGGGTTACGACCCTTAACAATCCCAGGGGCTTTTTTGACAGGCTGAACACACCCTAGCATGAAAAAAGCTATTTGATACGTGCATCGGATGGCAAACGGCCATTTTCATGCGACCCGGACAAACAGGTCTTTCCAACGGGGCGGTGACGCGCGCCGTCCGCCCGTGTCCGGCAAAGGCGGCTTGGAAGCACGAGCCGGAGGCAAAGCGGCCGTTTCGTTCAAACGATCGTAATTGCGATGCCGATGAACGCCAGGATCGTGACGATGGTCTGCACGCTGAGCGACATGGAGACGTCCGCGCGCTCCTGCTCGTTTTGTGCATACATCGTAAGGATAAACGGTGCGGGCGTGAGGAAGATCAGTATGATCGCCCAGCGCATTTCAGCGGTCAGGGTCACAAACAGCCCGATGATAAACAGCGCCAGCATACAGAGGATTGCACAGACAAACGTTCGTAAAACGGCGGAAATCACGGCGGTGGATAGATTTTTTCGGTTGAATTCGATGCCGTAGCCGACCACAACGAAGATGACGCAGGAAAGCGGCGCGGCAACAAAGTCGCAAACAGACGTGATCAGCCCGGTCACGCCGGCAGGCTCCAGTGCGCGGGAAACGCCCAGCATGGCGAGCAGCGCGCCGGCGACCATCGCCCAGGGAATGGGGTTGGGAAGCAGGCCCTTGAGCGATTCTTTGATCCCGCCGCCGTTCCGCGCGCTGAGCGCAGTAATAAAGCCGGTAAAGACGAAAAGAACCTGCCCGAAATCCATCACCGCCATATAGCGCAGGTTTTCAGCGCCGAAAAGCAACGCGTAGAGCGCATATCCAAGCATACCGACTTCCCAGCCGGCTGTCATGAACCGCAGCATGGGGCTGTGTTTGGCAAACGGCAGGGAAAATACATATCCCATGCCGAGACCGAGAAACCCCATGGTAAACATCGTTGCTGCGAACAGCAGGATACTGATAGAATACTCCGCCGTGAAAAACAACCCGAAGAGCATTGCGGGAAGCGCAAATTTCATAACGAACGTCTTCATGCCCTCGATTGCTTCCGCGGAGAGGATATTTTTTTTGCGCGCAAAGAAACCGATCCCAAGTGAAACCAGAAGAGGCATGACGATGGTCAGCACATGCATAATTCTGCTCATGAGTTACCCCTTGCTGCCGTCGCATTTGAAAAACGGCGGACGAATTTGTTTTTGCTTTACTGCTCGGATTTACCGGCTGTTTCGATCAGCGTGCGGATATGGTCCGGCGTCGTGCCGCAGCAACCGCCCAGGCCCCATGCGCCGCCGTTATAAAGCTGTTCCATCTGCGCGGCGAACGCCTCCGGTCCTACGAGATAGACCGTTTGCCCGTCGCGGTACTCCGGCAGGCCCGCATTCGGCTGCATGAGCAGGGGGACGTGTGCACAGGCGGCAAAACGCGGCAGAAGCGCAACGAGCTGTTCGGGCCCGACGCCGCAGTTGCAGCCAAGCGCGGAAACGCCCGCATCTTCCAGTTCGGCAACGACGCTCTCAAGCGTAGCGCCCGTCATCAGCCGCCCGTTGGGGTCGTAGGAGAGTGTGCAGAGCACCGGAATGCCGCCGCCGCAGGCCTTAGCCGCGCGTACGGCGCAGAGCGCTTCGGTCAGGTCGCACATGGTTTCGATGAGGATGCAGTCGGGGCGCTCCGCAGCGCCCGCTTCGAGCGGTTCGCGGAAGAGCGCTTCGGCTTCATCTTCGGTCAAATCGCCCATCGGTTCGATGAATTCGCCCAGCGGGCCGACGTCGAACGCGACGTAACGCTCGCCGCCATAATTGCCGACGGCCTGTCTTGCGAGCTTTACGCCTGCTGTGGCAAGTTCCGCAGGACTGAATGAAGCGTGCTTCTGCCGCGGTGCATTGGAACCGAAGGTATTGGAGGTAATCACGTCGGCCCCCGCTTCGAGATACGCTTTGTGGATGGCGAGCACCACGTCCGGGTGGGTCAGGTTCCATCCGTCAGGGGAAGCCCCGGCGGGAAGGCCCGCCTGCTGGAGCTGTGTGCCCATTGCGCCGTCAAAGAAAAGATGCTTCTGCTGCAGCCGTTCAAAAAAAGTCATTTCGTTTCCTCGTTTCAAATCGTGTTATGGCAAGCGCGGGATCCGTCCGGAATCTGCGCGGGCGCGCTTCAGCGGACGGCGACGCACTCGATTTCTACCAGTGCATCCTTGGGCAGACGGGACACCTCCACGCAGGAGCGCGCGGGCGGATTAGCCGAAAACGTTTCGCCGTATACGGCGTTGAACGCGCTGAATGCTGAAAAATCGGTTAAAAACGCGGTGGTTTTCACGATATTTGCAGTGGAGAGGCCCTGACTTTCGAGCAGGGCGGCGATGTTTTTCAAAATTTGGCTCGCTTGTGCGGGAATGTCGGAACCAACCATTGCTCCGGTGGCCGGGTCGAGCGGGAGCATCCCGGAAAGATAGAGAACGCCGTTTGTTTCGACCGCCTGGGAATACTGCACCGCGGCGGCGGGCGCGGCGCCGGTTTTCACGATTTTTTTCTGCATTGCTAATCAATCTCCTTGTTTTTGACTTTCAATCAAATGCAATCAAGAGTATGATAACAGTGAAAGCGGGCGCTTCGCAATGGCAAACGCATAAATTGCCGATATTTATACGGTGTATACAACTAGGGTGTGTTTCTAAAGTCTGAAAGATGCAGTTTTGCTGGATCGGATTGCAGATTGAGGCGAAAAACACAGGCGCAGTGGTGCTGCGGCGAGGCTTTTCAA
>CAYTHS010000033.1:0-22725 GCA_964437665.1 uncultured Oscillospiraceae bacterium | reverse complement strand
TGTCCTTTACTCATGACAAAACGATCACGGTCCTTCCAATCTGGGGTTTTAGGATCGATGTGCATCTCCTTAAAATAGAGGGCTGTGAGCAAATCCGCGCAGCTGAGCGATCCGCCGGGATGTCCTGATTTTGCTTTGCCTATCATGCGAATCACTTGTTTGCGTATTTCCGTCGCTTTGTCTTCAAGAAATCTTGTCTCTTGCATGTACACGTCCCATTTCCTTTCACTTCTTCAGTTTTATGACAAGCAGTCCTTTTTATTCCTTGCATTACTGGTTCTTTGATCCATTTACTCTTTCAGCCCCCGCAGGCGAACGACAGATGCATCACATCTGAAAAAAATTGGGATACTGATCCAGCAATGCCGGCAAATCTTTTCGGTAACGCGAGGTTAGATGCTCATAGAGCAAATCTTCCATGTCAATATCCGCCTGCGTCATGATCATTTCAAAAATCTTACGGTGGACCTCGTATGACGGCCACTGTAATTCCGAACCAAGGCGTACCTGCAAACGGCGGAACCGGTCTTGATGTGTTGTAATCCTCATGACGGTGGCCCACGTCAGAGGCTTATCTGCAGCCATATACAGAAGCTTGTGAAACGCGTTGTCCAAATCCAGGTATAAATCAACCTTGTCTTCTTCCAAACTGCGGTGCTGCTGTTCGAGATTGCTGTGCAATTTCCCGATGTCGGCCACATCCGCTTTGAGAACGGCCTCTTTCAAAATAGCTTTCTCCGTATGGAAACGAAGAAACGTGCCTTCTTCCACGGCTTTCAAATCGATTCGGCTAACACAGCTGGAACGTTGCGGATACACGTCCACGAGCTTTGATTCCACCAAAGAAACGATCGCCTCACGGATTGGCGTGCGACTGACGCCTAACGCCTGGGAAAGCTCAGCATCCACCAGCACCATGCCGGGGGGGAAGTCCAGCGACATTATTCCGCTGTGCAGTACACGATAGGCATATTGCCTCGCATTTTCTTCTGGCATTTTTGCAGGAATGTTGACGAAATCCATATAGATGAACCTCCGCCGTTCTGTTTTTGATCGGCTTTCGACTTGTCGTTTTCGGCGGTTTACGATTCGCCCAGAAAACCCTTGCGTATAACGATGTTATCTTAACGTAAAATGGGATCGCACTCTCTTTTATATGCAGTAACAGTTTTCAAACCGAACGGGGCGCCGGTCAATACCCAGCAGACAAACAACCTTCATCGTCTTTCTAGAACAAATAAGAAATCCAAATCGAATAAGAACTTAAGTAGAGTATACGCACCATTCAGCATTCTGTCAAACAAATATATTACTGTACTACACATTTATCCAGCATTTTAGCCTATTTATTGGCACTTTTTCAACTTTTTCCTGCCTTGATATATTAGTTCATATATTGTTCGGCGCAGAACTTTCTTAACAAAATTCCGCTTCCAACGGGACCGTCGTTCGATCTTCGCTTTTCTCCCGCTCAGCTTCGCATAACCGTCATGATTTTCATGATTCCCGAAAAACATCCATCATGCATTCTTTTCTCCGCTGCAATCTGGGCCGTTCTCAAACATCTCCGCCACGAAGCAGTCGGCAGCTGCCGCCCGGAATTATCTATACGCCGAGGCGTCCCGGCTGCCAGCGCGAAGTCCGTCCTTTGCAGGATACGGCCAATGCTCGTCGGGCAATGCGCACGCACGATGCCGTACACCGGTCGCAGCTTCCATGCGCAGCATTTCCTCCAGAGGCAACAGTTTCCCGGATGTGTCAGCCGACCGCAAGCACAGCGACGCGGCAACCGTCGCCGCGCGCATCGCTTCTTCCGGCGCCCCGCCGGAAAGCATCGACGCAAGGAATCCCGCAATCGCCACATCCCCCGCCCCGGTCGCGGAGACGATCTGCTTCACATCCGCAGGATACTGCCACAGCTCGCGCGAAGCCCAGTCCGTTTGCGACGGAGCGGCGCGCCCCATGTCCCGCAGAGCCGTTGCCGGCGCGGTGCGCAGGTACAATCCCTTCGAACCCATCTTCAAAAGGACAACTTTCGCACCCATCGCCAGAAATTCGTCCGCAACGGCCGCCGCGTCCTCCGCCGTCGCGCTGTCGATGAAATTTTCCCCATTCTGTGCACGCACTGTTCGGGCATAGCGCGGCCGGTCCAGCATAAAAACGCTTTCCTCATAACTCGGCACGAACAAATCCGTCATCGGCAGAACATGCTTCAAGATCGGCCCCCAGTCAATCTTACCCGCTTCGCTCTCCAGCGGCGGCAGCGCCGTATCCATCGAGCAGGTTACGCCGGCCTGCTTTGCGCGATACATAAAACGCCGGAGTTCCTCCCCGTTTTGCCTGTACATGCTCCGCATCGTGGTCGGGTATCCGAAATGCAGCAGGTCCGTGTCCGCGAGCGCGGCAGCCTCAGCATCGGCGGCCAGCGTATACTGCGAGGCGCCTTTGAGAAAGAACGACACCTTATCCATGCCCGGCGGCGTGAGCGCAATGCCGACGGACGTCGGCAGGGTTTCATCCCGCATGAGCGTGCACGGCACGCCCTGCTTTTTAAGCAGCGTCTCCACGGCGGACCCCGCAAAATCGTTGCCGACCTTGCAGCACAACCTCACGGGGACGCCGAGACGATGCATAGCAACGCCCGTATTGCCGACACAGCCGCCGAGATATACCGCTACAGAAGAAAGGTCCGTTACTTTCCCCTGTGCAAAAATCTGTTCGAGCGGTCTTTTCTCCTTTTGACCGAGTACCGGCGTAATATCCAGCACGACGGATCCCATTACGATCGCTTTTTTCATAATTTGTCTTTCTACCGCGCACAGTCTCTGGGCCATTTTTGTCATTCCCCGGAAATGTTGTTTTTGTAATCGCCCTGCAGCCGGCTGAACGTATAGGGCAGCGGGATTTTTTTCGCCTGTCCGCAGCTTCCGGAGAGCTCCATCCAGTGCATCAGCAGTTCTTTGCAGTGCAATTCGGCATTCTGTATCATTTGTATGTAATCGCCGCCCGCTTCATAGGCCTCGATCGCACCTTCACGGCTTGCGTTTTGCAGGTCCGTCGCCAGATTTATTTTGTTGACGCCCGCAGCCACGGCTTTTCTGATATTTTCGTCGCCGGAGCCGGAACCGCCGTGCAGCGCGATAGGCATCCCATGCGTTGCAGCTTTGATTTTCCTAAGCAGATCAAAGTTGATCTGCGGAATAAACCCTTCCGGGTATTTACCATGCGCGGTGCCGATTGCAACCGCAAGGCAGTCCACGCCGGTTGCCGCCGCAAAACGCGCGGCCTGTTCGGGCGACGTATAGAGCGAAGCATCCCGCCCGTCCAGATCGGCAGCCATTCCGACATGCCCCAGTTCGCCTTCCACACCGACGCCGACGCCATGACAGAGCTCCACGACCTGCTTCGTAACGGCGGCGTTTTCCTCAAACGGCAGTTTTGAACCATCCAGCATGATGGATGAAAACCCGTTGTTGAGCGCGTAGACGACTTTCTGCAGATTCGCGCCGTGGTCGAGGCACAATGCGACCGGCGCTGTTGTTTCTTCCGCCAGGCGTCGGATCATGGGCGCCATAAGCGCCGCGGCCGCGTGCCTTGCCATCTGCATGCCTCCGATGATGACAATCAGCGGAGCCTGCTTCTCGTCCGCAGCCGATATAACCGCGCGCGCCATCTCCATATTCATTGCGTTTGCGGCCATTACGGCATAGCCATGCGCCGAAGCGTGTGCAAGTATGGGTTTCATCGAAACATACATATCTGCTCTCCTCCTGAAAATAATGTCGGACAGACGTTCCCGACCGCGCCTTACGGAAAATCTGCCTTCATGCTCAATTCGGATCCTTCCGATCCGAGAAGGATCTGCGATAGGGGCTGTAAACGAAACGGACAGCAAATATCATTACCGGGCCATTAGGGTGCGTTTCTAAAATCACAAAAGCACATTTCCGCCACCTCGACTTTCAGACTTTAGTAACACATTCTAGGCGCGCAGGTTATTTCGTGTATTCCTCATATCGTAAAAACGGTACCGGAAAGAATGCGTTCGTTTTTGTCCGTTCCAGACAGTTTTTCTTCCTGCATCACCGCTCAAAAGCGTCAGGCTTCATCGACGCTGATATGAATGAACTGAATGGTTTCCTGTATGTGCTTTTCCATGTTGTAACGCGCGCTGATTGCGTCATGCGCTTCAATCGCGCAAAATATATGCCGGTGTGCGGTCTTTGCCTTTTTCAGTCCGATGTCCTTGTCTGTCAGCAACCGCTGCGTACGTTTGACCGATTCACAGATCACAGGAACGATTCTGGAAAGAATTTCATTGTGCGTACACCTTGCGACAGATTCGTGAAATGCTATATCGATGCTCATCGATGCAATGTCGTTTATATCCACCGTCTCCAATTGTTCAACCAGTTTCCGCAGTTCGTCAATATCCGCTTTAGCCGCCCGCTGTGCCGCCGACATTGCGATCTGTGGTTCGAGCAGCAGCCGCGCCTCAAGCAGTTGATCGAGCCGCATACGTTTTTCGAGCGATTCGATGCCCAGCGGGTCGTCCCTAATACCTGTTGCGCTGTTAACAAACGTACCGCGCCCCTGCTGTACCAGGACTATGCCTTCCGCGCTGAGATATTTCATCGCTTCGCGAATGGTCGCGCGGCTCACTTGGAACCGCATCGCAAGTTCCGGTTCAATCGGAAGCCGCGCGCCCTTCTCCAGGTTTTCCCCGCGGATTAAATCCACTATCTGACCGGCGACAATCTCAAAACGCTTCTTGCTCGGTCCCGCTGGTTTTTCCATGCAGTTACTCCTTTGCTGTTTGCCTGCTATATTAACGGCCCCCCGTTTATTGCAGCCCTGCGCCGTTTTCATATGCGATCGACGTATGCCGACCGTCCCTTACGGTTCAATTCATGTTTCCTTCCCCAGCCGGCCATCAGAAATCATCTTTTTCAAGCTGATCCTGCTGCCGGGAGTATTTCGCTTTTGATTCTACGTGCCTGTTTCAAAGATCGGAACAACATCCAGCACACCAATATTGGCAATCACCGTGTTCTTTTGAAGTCCCCGCATTCATCTGATGTTTTACGGTTTCTATCTCCTGATTTAATGATATTCTATGCTTTCATCCGATGTTTGTCAATTATTATGAGAAATTTCGCCTATGCTCTGATGTATACACCGTTATTCATCAGCCGATTATGTTGGCAGGCGTCATCTGTTTCCTAATTCCCTCTACACTCCGGCGTCACCAAAAACATCATAATGGAACTGCACAAGCAAGCTGAAAACCGCGGTCAGCGACAGACTGCGCAACTCATGTTTTCTTAAGCAGGAAATATGAAATCTCGCTGTTCATTAGGGTGTGTTTCTAAAGTCAGAAAGATGCAGTTTTGCTGGATCGGCTTGCAGATTGAGACGAAAAATACAGGCGCAGTGGTGCTGCGGCGAGGCTTTTCAACGAAAATATGCAAGTCGAAGCGGCGGAAATGCGCTTTTGTGATTTTTGCAACGCAACCTAGCAATCTCAGAGACTTTTTTTGACAGGCCGAAGCGCCGGAACAAACGGTTCCGGCGCTTTATATCAGTCAAACCGAACTATGCTTTGCAGATGATCAGGCTCTGCCGTAAAGACGTGTCATGGCCGCAATCCTGCCCGCAAGTTCTCCGCCCGCTTCACCAGGGAGCATGCGCCAGCGCCAGTTGCGTCCGCCGATCGTGCCGGGGATGTTCATACGCGCCGTGCTGTCTAGGCCGAAATAATCCTGCATCTCGGCGACAAAGAGATCGGCTACCGACGCCATACCGCCGCGAATCAGCCCCCAATGATAGCCTTCCTCCGTGTTGAGCCCCAAATAGCGGTGCGCCATTTGTACATCCTCCGGCAAAGCCTCGTTAAACCAGCCGGCCGCAGTTGTGTTGTCATGCGTGCCGGTATAGCAGACGCAGTTTCTTGGATAGGTGTGCGGCAAATAGTTGCCCGGTTCGCGCGCATCGAAGGCAAACTGCAGCACTTTCATACCGGGAAAGCCGCTTTTATCGACCAGCGCGCGTACATCGTCGTCAAGATAGCCAAGATCCTCGGCAATAAAGGCCGTATCGGGGAATGTCGACTTCAGCATATCGACGAACTCTATGCCAGGCCCGTTGACCCACTCGCCGACACGCGCGGTGGTCTCGTCCGCCGGTATGCGCCAATAGGAACACAATCCGCGGAAATGGTCGATGCGGATCACGTCGTAGAGCGAGCAGGCCGCATGCATGCGGCGCTTCCACCAAGCGTAACCTGTTTGTTTCATATGGACCCAGTCATAGAGCGGATTACCCCAAAGCTGCCCGTCGGCGGTAAAATAGTCCGGCGGAACACCCGCCACATAACGCGGCCGTCGTTCGGAATCCAACTGAAATTCCTCCGGAGCGGCCCACACGTCCGCCGAATCCATAGGAACATAAATTGGCAGATCACCGATAATATGCACACCTTTTTCGTTTGCATATTTCTTCAAGGCGCGCCACTGCACAAAGAACTGCCATTGCAGGAAGCAATGGAAACGAATATCGTTTTTCAGACGCCCCCGCTGTTCGTCAAGCACCGCCGTATCACGCGCACGAAGCGGCTCCTCCCATAAAATCCACGCCGCGCCTCCGTGCGCATCCTTAAGCGCCATGAACAGCGCATAATTATCGAGCCAGAAAGCATTGTCCTTGCAGAATGCATCGAGCTCCGCCAATCTGGCCCCATCCGTTTTCGCGTGTTCGTATGCGCGGCGAAGGACTGCGTACCGACCCCCGAACATCTTACCGTAATCGACTTCGCGCGGCGAACCGCCCCAGTCGAGCCATGCGAATTCGTCCGCGTCCAGCAAGCCGTCGCGTGCGAGCGTTTCAAGGTCGATGAAGTACGGATTCCCCGCAAACGCCGAAAACGACTGGTAAGGCGAGTCTGCAAATCCCGTCGGTCCCAGCGGCAGCACCTGCCAGTATTGCTGGCGTGCACGCGCAAGGAAGTCGACGAACCGATAGGCCTCCTCGCCGAACGTCCCGATTCCGCAGGACGACGGCAGGGAGGAAACGGACAGGAGGATTCCGCAGGAGCGTTTCATATCAGCCTTTCACGGCGCCCGCCACGACACCCTTGATAATATATTTCTGGCAGGTGAGATAAAAGAGGATGATGGGTAAAATGCTCAGCGTGATGAGCGCCATCACCGCGCCCAGGTCCACATGCCCGTAACTGCCCTGCAGATATTGGATATGGATCGGGATTGTTTTATAGAGCGTGCGGTCGAGCACAAGATACGGCAGCAGGTAGTCGTTCCAAACCCACATGATTTCGAGCACGCCAACGGAGATCAGAATCGGTTTGAGCATCGGAAAAACGATCAGGAAAAACGTTTTGACCGGACCGCAGCCGTCGATGGCGGCCGCCTCTTCGATCTCTAATGGAATGCCCTTCACGAAGCCTGCAAACATAAAAACCGCAAGTCCCGCGCCGAACCCGAGATAGATGACCGGTATGGTAAACGGCGTGTCGAGATGCAGCGTGTGCGCGGTTTTTGCCAGCGTGAACATGACCATCTGGAACGGTACGACCATGGAAAAGACGCAAAGGTAATATACGATACGTGAAACCGGACTGCCCACGCGGGAGATGTACCATGCGGCCATGGAGGTGCAAACGAGTATCAGGGCGGCGGAAGCGACCGTGATGACAACGCTGTACAGTGCCGATTTCAAGAATGGGTATTCGCCAACGGTTATGCCATTGGCATAGTTTGAACCGCCGACAAACGTATCGGCGTTCGGGAACGCGAACGTACTCGTATTGATGGACGAATTGGTTTTAAACGAGTTCATCAGCACGATGAAGATCGGCACCATGTACAAAATACACACCAACGTGAACAGGGCCGTAGACAGCGATTTTCGGAAGCGGATGCGCTGCATTACTGCTGCACCTCCTTTTTATGCGTGGCCGAAAGCTGGATGAGCGCGATCGCCGCCACAAGGATGAAGAACAGCACCGCTTTCGCCTGCCCGATGCCACGCGAATTGGCGTTGAGGTAGAACGTATTGTAAATATTGAGCGCGAGCATCTCGGTTGACTTGATAATTGTACCGTCCGCCATAAAAACGAACGGCTGCCCACCGTTGAGAACAAGGTTCTGATCAAACAGCTTGAAGGAATTCGTCAGCGTTAAAAAGGTACAGATAGTGATAGACGGCATGACCGTCGGGATGGTGATATGCCAGAGCGTATGCCATCCGTTTGCACCGTCGATCTTCGCGGCCTCGATCATATCCTATGGAACGGACTGCAGCCCGGCGATATAGATGATCATCATATACCCGATCTGCTGCCAGGCCATCAGGATGATGAGGCCCCAGTAACCGTAGGTGGTGCTCAGGACGATAGACGTTCCGTAACGGGAAAGAATCCCGTCGAAGATCATCGACCAGATGTAGCCGAGCACAATGCCGCCGATCAGGTTCGGCATGAAAAACACCGTGCGGAAAATGTTGGAACCCTTAATGCCGCGCGTCAGCGCGTAAGCGACGGCGAACGCAAGTACGTTGATTACGATCAGCGAAACGATTGCCACTAGGGCCGTATATTTGAACGCGTGCATGAAGCTTGCATCCTTGAGCGCCTTAACATAATTCTCAAGGCCGACCCACACGGCGTTGCTCGTCGTTGTAAACTTGCAAAAGGACAGGTATACGCCTTTGCCGAACGGGTAGACAAAGCCGATGCAAAACGCCGCGAGCGTCGGCAATAGGAACAGTGGAAAGCACCGTTGGATGGGCCTGCGGATCAGCTTTGAGCTCAGGGCCGAGCCGGAGGATTTCTTTCTGCGTTTCATGGCGGCCTCCCTTGGTTTTGGTGTGTGGAACGGGGGCGAGCGTAGCCACTCGCCCCCGCAGTCCTGGTTTTATTGCTTTCAGTTACGTCGGGCGCTTATTGCGCGGCGTACTGGGTTGCCCAACCGGCGACGAACGCGGTGATCACGTCGTCCCAGGAACCCGTGCCGGCGGAATACTGCGTCAGAGCGGCGACAACACCCGCACGCCAATTGTCTACGTTCGGCGTGTAGTTAAACGCCCAGGTTACAACGTATTTGCCTTCGGCAAGGTCCGCGTTGGCGTCGTTGAAGAACACGTTTTCGGTGTCCTTGGCGTTTTTGAACGGAATGGGTCCGAACTGTTCGGCCATCATCGCCGTACCTTCGTCGGAGGTTACGACCCAGTACAAGAAGTCGAGGGTCGCCTGAATGTTCTCTGCAGAAGCCTGCGAGTTGACAGCCCAGCAGTTTTCAGTGCCGCAGCAAAGGCCCGCTTCGGACTCGCCGTCAACGCCGCAGTAGATCGGGATCATTGCCAGGTCGTCCGGGCTCATGCCGAACGTGGTGGTCAGGTTGCTGTATTCCCAGGAACCGTTCTGATAGAACACGGCGCTGCCTTCGCCGAACTCGGCTTCCGCCTGGTCGCCGGTCGCTGTGGCAAGCTGCGTCGGGTCTGTCGCGGAGTTGTTGATGTAGAGGTCCCAGATATTCTTGAAGTTATCGAGATATGCGCCGGTGATGGCTGCGGGCTGCGCAGTCACGCCGTCGTCGCGGAACTCATAGAACAGGGGCATATTCGCCAGATGGCCGGAGAAGCGCCAGCTGGAGGAACCGTCCATGCCGGAGGAAGTGAACGCGTCAAAACCCAGTTCGGCGGCGCGGCCGTGGATGTCTTCCGCAACCATTTTGAGGGACGCAAAGTCGGTAATGTCGTCAAGCGAATAGCCGGCCTGCTCGAGCAGCGCCTTGTTGACGATGATGCCAAAGCATTCGTAGCAGTAGCCGATAGCGGCGACTTCGCCGCTGTCCTTAAAGAGGTTGAAATCGTCGGTGGTCATTTCGGCATAGACGTCGGTGCCGGCGAAGTCATAGCAATAGTCGCCCCAGGTCGTTACGCCGGCCTGATTGCCGCACTGGAACAGCGTCGGCGCGGAATCGCCTTTGTCCATTTCCGCCGTCAGGGTTTCGGAATAGGTGCCGGAAGCGGCGGTGACGACGGTTACGGGCACGCCGGTAAGCTCGGTGTAATCAGCGGCCAGCGCCTTCCATGCCTCGTCGGCTTCAGGTTTGAAGTTGAGATAGTAAACGCTGCCGGCTGCGGCAGGCTCCTCAGCGGCGGGTTCTGCGGCACTTCCCGCGGCGGCAGGCTCCTCCGCTGCGGGCGCTTCCGTAGTTTTGGTGCATGCAAAGCATGCAAACGCCATGAGGGCAACCAGAATCAGAGCAATTAGCTTTTTCATGTGTGCTTCCTTCCTTTTTGTTTATATTCTCCAGCGCGTTTGCGCGTGGATTCACAGTTGGTCAGCCTTGGCGGTTCAATCGGTAAGCCTGCAAACGGAGCCGCCCCCGCGCAGCGACGGCTCAAACGTGGCGTGGCGGTTGTCTCCGCGCCCTTCAATGAGGTCGATCAGGATACGCGCGCACTGCACGCCCATCTCCCCGGCCGGTTGCACAAAAGTCGTAAGCGTCGGCAGCGTATAGGCGGAAATCTCCAGCCCGTCGATTGCAACGACCGAGCAGTCCTCCGGTACATGCCGCCCGCAGTCGCTGAGCGCCTTAATAGCGGCAATAGCTATTATGTCTGCAATGGCGAACACTGCGGTGAATTCGATTTTACGCTCAACCAGACCGCGTACGGATTCATAGATTGCGTGCAGATCTGAAAAACTCTTCGTCTCCACGATCAACGCGGGATCGTATGCGATGCCGTGCGCTTCGAGCGCGGCGCGATACCCGTCCGAACGCAGCTCGCTGATGGAATTGTCCTTCATTTCGTCGCACACAAGCGCGATGCGCCGGTGACCGAGGTTTACCAGCGTATCGACCGCGAGACGCGCCGCCTGGCGGTCGTCTATCGCCACGGAGGAGTATTCCGTTTCGGCAAGACTGCCAAAGGAATTCGTATAAGTGCACATCACGAACGGAACACGGATGAAAGCGATGTCCTGCGGCGCATAGTTGAACCGCCCGCCGAGGAACAGAATCCCGCGCAGACGCCGCTCGGCAACGAGCGCTTCCGCAACCTCCAGTTCGTTTTCAGAAGTATCCATATGGTGCAGTTCCAGCGTATATCCTCTATGGGTGATTTCACGTTCGATGATCTTGATAAGTTTGGTAAAAAACGGATTGTTAACGCCTTTGACCATGAGCGCAATGCTTTCCGACGAAGTTTTCACCAGATTCCTGGCGCTGTTATTCGGAACGTAGTGCAGACGTCCCGCCGCCTCAAGGACCTTTTTGCGCGTTGCGTCGCTCACGTCCGGATGGTCGTTGAGCACACGTGAGACGGTGCTGACCGCCACGCCGCATTCCTGCGCGATATCCTTGATGCTGATCATATTGTTCATATCCGTCCGCCTGTTTCAGATGGTTTTGGAAACGTTACTGGAAACGTTACTGGAAACGTTTCCGGAATTGCAATCACATTATATCGAACTCTTTTATGGATGTCAACATTTTTCGTCTGAAACGATGGACTCAGTCAGGTGATCTGTACATATTGGGGTGTGTTTCCAAAAGGATTTTTTAGGAAACCATCAAATATATACAGAGATACATGGAACGGGAACCGTAATACGACGTTATGAACTCACGGATGCTGAATGGAAGGCCTGCAACCATATTTTTCCGGAGCACCAAGCGGGGGACAAAGGCAGCCAAGTAAGCCGTGCTCTTGTCGGACGGCACTTGGGCTGATAAACTGGCAAGAGGCGGCGACTCAACTAAAGGCCGAATTGAGAACCCGGATGGTCGTTGGCGTTCTGGATTGCTGTTTTTCCCTATAACTCTGAGACCATTTATATCGCCGTAACACCACCCAAGGCAGATGACTAATTTTGAAAGGAGCATCCGAATGAAAATACAAAAAAACGCTGTGCAAGAAACAGCTCATCAACAGCCGCCGATAAAGCGCTTGTTTCGCGGATGCAGACGTTTCCTCGGAACGTTTTTGTTTATTAATCTAATGTCGTACAATTTGCTCGTTAGCTTGGGAGTTGACACTTACGCGCACAGACTGTTGCCCTGCTTTGTTATTCCGTCTTGTTTCGTATGTGTCACGATTGGGGCGAGCTACTGGTTTGGGGACAACGTCATTCAATGGCGCTCATATCGCATATCCAGCATGATCACCATTGCTCTCAACTTTCTTCTTCTTTGGACTTTAACTAGCACCAATTACTACCCATTTTTACTGCAAAGCTTGGCGATCCTTTCGTTGCCGATCGTTTCAACCGTTTACAGCATCTGGAAACTAAGAAAAGTAAAGCGAGTCAAACGCGAAGCCGCCCTGAGCAATGCAAAACATCAATCGTTCAGGTGCAGCATTGCATTGTCAAACACGGTTCGCCTGATTGCTCTGATCAGCTTTTGCAGTGTTTTTCTTGAGAATGCGCAGCATGTTCTGTCATATATATTTGTTCCGGAAGCGCGACTGGGAAGGATGTACCCGTTTAGTGAAGTGCTTGATGTTATCATTGCCGTTTATGCGGTATGGCTGTTGATCTGTTTCGCAAAAAAAGAGTTTGTGCAGTTGGGCGAACAGTCGGAAAAGGGAGTATCCGAATGAAAACACAAGAAACAGCTCATCAACAGCCGTTGATAAAACGCATGTTTCGCGGATGCAAACGTTTCCTCGGAACATTCTTGTTTATTATGTTCATGACGCGCAATTTGCTCGACAGCATGGGCGTTAACACGCTAGCACCCAAACAGTTGACATACCTTGCTATTCTTTCCTGCTTCATATGCGTTACAATTGGGGCGAGTTACTGGTTTGAAGATCGTGTCATTCAATGGCGGTCGTATTGCATAGCCAGCATAATAGCCTTTTTCCTCTATTTTGCTTTCCTTGTGGATCTAGTTAGTCACACCAATTACCGCGCGAATTTGCTGCAGTTTACAGTTATAACTTTGTTGCCGATCGTTTCAACTGTTTACAGCATCCGAAAACTAAGGCAAGCAAAGAAAATTCAACAAAAAGGGGCTATGAGCCGTACAAAGAGTCCAACGCCAAAGCGCAGCGTTGCATTGGCAAATACGATTCGTTTGATTGCGCTGATCAGTTTTTCCAGTGTTTTTCTTGAGAACGCACAGCATATTCTGTTGCGAATATTTGCTCCGGAATTGCGAGTGTCGAGAATGTTCCCGTATAGTGAAGCGATTGACGCTATTGTTGCCGGTTATGCGATATGGCTGTTGATCTGCTTTGCAAAAAAAGAGTTTGTGCAGTTGGGCGGGCAGTCGGAAAAGGGAGCATCTGCATGAAAACACAAAAAAACGCTGTGCAAGAAACAGCTCATCAACAGCCGTTGATAAAACGCATGTTTCGCGGATGCAAACGTTTCCTCGGAACATTCTTGTTTATTATGTTCATGACGCGCAATTTGCTCGACAGCATGGGCGTTAACACGCTAGCACCCAAACAGTTGACATACCTTGCTATTCTTTCTTGCTTCATATGCGTTACGATTGGGGCAAGTTACTGGTTTGGAGATCGTGTCATTCAATGGCGGTCATATTGCATATCCAGCATAATAGCCTTTATTCTCTATTGTGTCTTTATTGTGTCTCTAGGTTATACCAACTACTCTACGACTTTGCTGCAGTTTGTTGTTATACCTTCGTTGCCGATCGTTTCAACTGTTTACAGTATTCGGAAACTAAGACAAATAAAGAAAATTCAACAAGAAGGAGCTGTGATCCATACAGAGAGTCAATCGTCAAAGCGCAGCGTTGCATTGGCAAATACGATTCGCGTGATTGCGCTGATCAGTTTTTCCAGTGTTTTTCTTGAGAACGCACAGCATATTCTGTTGCGAATATTTGCTCCGGAATTGCGAGTGTCGAGAATGTTCCCGTATAGTGAAGCGATTGATGCTATTGTTGCCGGTTATGCGATATGGCTGTTGATCTGTTTCGCAAAAAAAGAGTTTGTGCAGTTGGGCGAACATACGGAAAAGGGAGTATCCGAATGAAAACACAAGAAGCCCTGCTTCCTGCCACTGCACAAAGGCTTATAGATAGTTTGCCACGCTCCGTATCGCTCAGGCAAATCTCTCCAAGCAGCACCATTACGGACGATCCACAGAATACCATTCAGAATCTGCAGTGAATCTTTGCGTGGTCTGCCTTTGTCTCCGGCTTGTCGATCCGGAAAATACGGTTGCAGGCGTTCCCATTCAGCATCCGTGAGTTCATAACGTCGAATTAAAGCTTTCATTTCTTGCACCTCTGTATATATATTCGACGTTTCCCTCAAATATCCTTTTGGAAACACACTCAAATCTGTTTTGCATCTTATTCTGCTTTCTGTAATTAATCAGGTAATACCATCTCGTTCCACTCGCTGTACTGCGCATCGCCACGATGGTCTACAAGCGAATATTGATCCCGAAGGAAGCTGGAAAGATAAGAAGAAAGCTTCTCCTGCCCCCAGATATTTGCGTGCGCGCCCGGGTCGTCATAGTCCGTCGCCGAGTCAAAACCGGTTTGGATGAGAACGTCCGGCTCGTTGAAGTCCAGAAAAAGATAGCCGTTCTGTTCACAGAACTGCGCCGATAAGTCGTGATGCTGCTGCGTCCAGCCGATCTTGGGCGGCGCAACAAACAGCACCTGTATACCCTTCTCTTTACAGACTTCGAGCATCTTTTCAACATAAGAAAGTTCATCGGGATCGTAACCGACCGCTTCCTGCGCCTGCTCGAGATAGCCGCCGGGCAGTTCGCCTTCATAACGAATAAAGTAAACCGATGTGCCTTTAAGCGGGTGTTTTGAGAAATATCCTTTCAAAAGGAAATCTTCAACATCCGCTTTTTCCAGATAGTTGCCGTGAAAATGCAGGAGCGGGAACAGCAGCGACTGGAGCGTCAGATCATCCTCCGTGCGTGAAAAATCCAGTGCCATACGAAGTTTTATCAGCGACGGACGCATCGCTGCCAAGGTCATCCGTAAATATTCATTTTTAGCGCTGCTATTGCTGGATGCAAACAAAAAGGATGGATTTAAAATGACGACCTTAGGGGATTGATTCCGCAGCGCGTCCAGCAGCAGATAGTAGCTCGCCCGCGCGCTCTGATACGGTGTTGCCAGTGAATAGGACGTAATCCCGCAGGTTTGCCACAACGTCAGCGGCATCAGCATGGCGCGCGAGGTGCTTGCGCCAATCGAGAGCACATCAAGTGTGTCCTTTGGTTCGGCATAAATGCCGCGTACCGTAATCGTAGTCCCTTCCGCGTTCAGGCAGTCCATCTGACGAGCGGAAAAAACCTTTCCAAGGTAGATTGCAAGCATCGTCGCGATAAGAACGAAACACAAGAGGCGCAGTCCATTCTTCTTCATGCGGTCGCCTCATCTTTCCGGCAGTTTTTACCGATTTTTTGCTCTATAATCAACGCATCGCTTCGCATAACATCTGTGGACATGGTTAAAACCTCGTGTAGATGAAGTCCTGCGCGTTGTATGCCGCGCCATAACCGCCAAAAACCAGCGCGGCGAAGATCGCTGCCAGCATCAGCATCCAAGACAGCGCGGCAGGCGACTTTTCGAGTCTGTCGCGGATTATTACGCCGCGCTCGTGCAGTATATCCACGGCAAAAACAACGCAAATCCCCGCCGCGATTACGCCGATGGTCAGATGCGTGAGGCTGTTGGCGTATAACGCGCCGTTGCGAAGGTCTACTAAGCGTATCCCGCCAAACAAGTTCCCCAGCGCCCCAAACGCAGCCGAAATGTCTTTCGTCATAAAAAAGACGCGGTTAAAACAGAGAATCAGAAATGTCCGTCCCATCTGAAACAGCCGCCAGCCAAATGATTCGGTCGGGATGCGCATTCGCTTGGTCAGCAGGTTCAGCGGATCCCTCAGCGCCAACGCAGCAATCATTAGCACGCTGAAGTACGCGCCGGACATCAAGTGGTTGTAGTTGAGCCCGTGCCAGCAGGAATTGGCAACGCGTACGACAAGAATGCCCACATACACGCTGATGATCTTACCCGCGCCCCCACCGACGTGTTTGCGCAAAAAGCGGCTCAGCCGGTTCATCGGGCGTGATAACGTTATGGGGAAAAAGAGATATTCGCGCCACCATTCGTTCAGCGTGATGTGCCATCTCCGCCAGTATTCCGCCAGCGAACGCGCAAAATACGGCTGGCGGAAATTCTCCGGCAAAGCGACGCCGAACATCTCCGCAACGCCGCTGACAACGTCGATTCCGCCCGAAAAATCGCAGTACAGCTGCAGCGTACCCAGCACGCAGGCAAGCGCGATCATAGCGCCCGGCTGCTCAGCGGCGCCGGAGAACACGCTGCCGGTAAACGGCGCAATATTATCCGCAATCACAAGTTTTTTAAAGCACCCGTACAGAATCAACTGCACGGCTCTGCGAACGCGTCCGTAATCAAATTCCCGTTGACTTGTCAGCTGATCGGAGAGCCAGTCAAAGCGGCTGATCGGCCCCTGAACGACCTGCGGAAAAAATGAAATAAACAGCGCGAATTTTGCGTAGTTCTTCTGCGGAGCAATTTTGCCTCGATTTACGTCGAGAAGGTACCCTGTCCCCTGAAACATATAAAAGGATATGCCAAGCGGCAGGAGCAGACCGCCCGTATCCGTAGCAAGGCCGAGGCGCAGCGCAAGGGGCTGCATCCATGCGGTGGCCTCTTTCTCGAGTTTGAACAGAACGAGAACGCCGAAATTGACGATGATCACCAAGGCTAAAAGCCGCTTTGCAAGAATTTTCTTTTCCTGCGAACCGTCTTTCAGCAAGCGTTCGGTCCAGCACGCGCACCCGTAGAACGTTGAAACGGAGAAGAGCAGAAACAGAACGTTCGCCAGCCCGGAAAAAAGATAAAATACACCGCTTGCAAGCAGCAATAGCATCCACTGCGCGCGTTTCGGCACGGCATAGTAGAGAATTACCGTGCCCAATAAAAATAGAAAAAAGCGCGTGGAGATCAGCGACATAGCTCGTCCTCTACGATTTGGCGCGCAAGCAGCGCCCGCTGAATCTTGCCGGACGCCGTGCGCGGAATGCTCTCCGTCTCCACAATCTCCCGCGGCAGGAGATGGCGCTCCAGCGCGCAAGACAGCGCCCTGTAGATTTTCTCCGGCTTAAACACAAAGCCGGGCTTCATCTTGACCGCGAGCTTCGGTATCTGCCCCAGCGTGCGGTCCGGCGCGGAAATACAGGCGCAGTCCGCAACACCTTCCAATTTCATGGCCGCTTCTTCAACTTCCGCCGGAGAAATCTTATACCCGCCTGAGTTGATCACTTCATCCGCTCGTCCAAGCAGGTACAAAAGCCCGTCGGCATCGAAATAGCCAACGTCGCCTGTCAGCAACCGTCTGTTTTGCAGGACCGACGCGGTCAGCTCCGGTTCGCCGTAATACCCGGCCATTACGTTCTCACCTTCAATGGCAATCCGGCCCGGCACGTCCGGCCGCTCGATCGGAGCGCCCTCATCATCGAGCAATATAATTCGCGTATTTTCATTCACGTGACCGACGCAGCCTTGCTTGCCCGGTGCACCAATGTAGTTGAAAAAAGCGCAGTCGCTCGCTTCCGTCGAGCCATAGCAAATGCTCACCGCCACATCCGGCAGAACTTTGGAAAGTGCAAGCAGGTCTTCGCGCGGCACGGCCGCCGAGCCGACCCGCACAAAGCGAAGCCTGCCGTTGTATTTGGCGAGGTTCTCGCTCCAAAGACGAAAAAGGACGCTAAGATACGCGGGCACCAACGAAAGAATCGTCACGCCGTACCGATCCATTCCCTCGAACAGCCGCCCAGCGAACGCAACGCCGTCGGCAATTACCGCCGTGCCGCCCGAAAGAAGGGCGGCATGTAGCTTTCTCAAACCCATCGCATGGTTCAGCGGCATGGGAATGATCCAAACGTCATCCTCCGTTGCCGAAAAGGAGCGGATCTGGTTGTACGCGCACGCCGCTTCCGAGCGGAAGGTATGCATAACGCCTTTGGAAGCCCCCGTTGTGCCGGTCGTAAACAGAATCTCCGAAAGCACGCCGGGATCGATTCCCGCGTTGTCATCCACCGGGTGGGCTTCTCCAAAGGAGAGCGCATCTCGAATGGAAAGCGCGGTTGGAAACACGGCGCATTGTTCGCGCAAGAGCAATACGGAAGCGCCCGTTTGTTTGGCAACTTCCGCAATTCGTTTGACCGGCGCGCCGGAGTCGAGCGGAACGCAGACGCACCCTGCAAACTGCACGCCAAACTCTGCAACCGCAAACTGCACGCTTTGTTCCGCCTGCAAAAGGACGCGGTCGCCCGCTTTGCAGCCTTTCGCCTTTAATAAAGCGGCAAACCCTCTTGCGGCGCGGAAGAAACGCGCATACGTAAGCTCGGTTTCTCCATCCGCGAGGCAGAGTTTATCCGGGCTTTTCTGTGCGTGAAATTCGATCGCTTCCGGAATCGTCGAAAATCTTCTCATCGCCGCTTTGCCTGTTTTGTTTGAATCATCAATACGATAGAATCGACAGAATCGAAATTCTCCGGCGTTAGCTCACTCGGAGAAAATCGCACTTCGAACGCGTCGCACAGTTCGCTGATGAGCATGATGACGTCGAAGGAGTCCAGCACGCCCGAAGTAAAAAAGTGTTCGGCGGTCGAAAAATCCGCCAGGGGTTTGACGTCCTTCAGAATTTTCAAAACTTGTTCGCGCATATTTTCCTCTTTACAGGCATCCGTATTCGCCATTGCCGGGTTTCAGGTGCAGGTGTTTGCGAATCTCCGCGGGTTTCATAATCTCCCGGCCGCTCGTTTTTGCAAGCAGACGCACACGGGAGAGCAGCATCTCGTTGGAAGCGAGGATCGTGCGCTGCTCGTCGAACCAATAGTTGTCCTCCAGTCCAACACGCACCCCATAGCCGGACGCGACGGCGACCGCGTTGACAAGCTGCTGATAGCGACCGATTCCGCCGAACTGGGGAAAGGAATTCGTCGGAAGATTGTTGAGCATCAGCCCCATCGTTAGAAAATCCGCCTGCGCGCAGGCAATGTTGCCGAAAATCAGACTGAAGCAGAACGGCGGCTCCAGCAAGTCTTTCGAAATCAAATATTTTGCGTAGTTGAGCATGCCAACGTCAAACGCTTCCAGTTCCGGCTTGATACCGCGTTCAAGCATGATGCGACAGAGCGCCTGGATTGTGGAGGGTTCATTGACGCTGGCTACATTGTTGAAATTTAAGGAACTCAGCGTGAGGCTCGCCATATCGGGCTTTGCGAAGCCTTCCAGCTCCAGCACTTCGGCGCGCTTTTCCACCTGCGAGTACTTGCGCCCGCTCGTTGTAACGACAACGACCAGTTCCGGCGCGAACGCGCGGATGCCCGTTATGATCTCCGCAAACACCTCTTTGTGATAGGTCGGCTCTCCGGTTGCCTCGTCGCGGGCGTGCAGATGCACGCTGGTGATCCCCTGTTCGTTTGCAATGCGCACGTCCTCAATGATCTCTTTTGGTGAAGTCGGAACGAACGGACAATCCTTTTTCATCGGGAGCATACCAGTCGGCGTAAAATTCAGTACCAACGGAAGCATATATTTACCTCATCCCATATTCATTACGGTCAAAGCGCTCAGCGACGTTAGAACATCACGCCGGTTTCCTTATGGAAGCGCGCAGCCTTGGCGGGCGAACCGAACGTTACGGAGTACGGCTCGGCGGACTTATTGACGACGCTGCCCGCCCCGATCAGACACTCCGTGCCGATTTCGGCATATGTCAGCACCGTCGCATTCAGGCCGATAAACGAGAGGTCATGGAGCGAACATTTGCCGCCGATCGTCACACCGGGCGAAATGATGTTGTGCGACCCCATACTTCCCTGATGACCGATATAAACGTTCTGGCGGACGATATTTCCATCGCCCATATGATAGTCAAACCCGATATGCGCAAAAGCGCACACGACGTTGCCTTCTCCCATGACAACGCCGTCCTCGACGTTCGCGCGGGCGCTGATATAGTTTGCCAGTCGGTAGCCTTTCGCTTTTGCCGCGCAAAACGCATCTTCTCGGTCGCGCATTCGCTTGTGTCCAAATAGCGTCAGCATGCTGTACGTTTCTGGCGGATAGAGACGTTCAACATCCTCAAACGGCACGAGCGGGCGGTTGCAGTATTCCGTGGCTTCCATGTCTTCACCTGCACAGCAAAAAGCGGCGATTTCCCAGTCGCCATTTTTGATTGCTTCGTGATAAAACGTAAGGACAGTTGGGCCGATTCCATACAGGACGACTTTCATTGTTTCATAATCGCTTTCTTCAGTAACATATAGCAGAAGGGAATACAACACTTTTTCGGACAGTTTGTTAAGCAACACATGTTTGACGGCCTTGATTCCAGCGGATTAGCCATTGCATAGGACTTAAGTACCCAAGTCGTTTTTGTACTCGTCTGGTATTGTAGAATCCTTCGATATAGGCAAATATCTTTTGCCGGGCTTCGTCCCGCGTTTGGAAATGGGTCCAATGAACCGTTTCCTTCTTCAGGTTTGAAAAGAAGCTTTCGCTCCAGCTGTTATCGCCCGGCGTGCCTACGCGTGAAAAGCTTTGCCGTACGCCTTCTTTCGCCAGTAAGCGCATAACGCTTTCCGATGTGTACTGGCTCCCGCGATCACTGTGAAAGATGCATCCCGTTGGAATATCCCAACGTCGTAACGCTTTCCGAATCGTTTTCACGACCAGCTCTGCTTTCACGTGTTCAGACATACTCTCCGCCAGGACAATCCCGCTCTTTACGTCTTTGAGTCGAATCCTTCCCCCGTGCGTATATAGCTGATATCGCTTGAGAGAACCTGAAACGGTGCATCTATCTGAAGGCTTCTCGTCAGATTTGCATACCCGTCGCCACGCGCTTTCCGGCTGCCTGTCAGGGATCGCCGGCGCTTTTTGCGATGGATCGAGCGCAGCCCTTGCATCTCCATGGAATCGCGCACCTTGTAAAAGCTGCAAGAAAATCCTTCCGTTCTGAGCCTCCCGCAGATACGACTCGCGCCATATGTCCATTCTCCCGCCATGAATACGCGCCGAACCCGTTCGGCATACTCGCACTCGCGCCGAGATATACTTTAATAAGATCAGGCCGAGAACAACCTGTTTATATTCCGGAGCGTCAAGATTTCCACGCAGCACGCAAGCCGCATCCCAGATTTGTTTTTCAAAACCGACGTCCGCGGAATTTTGTTCAGCCATATTGTGCTCCCTCAATTATTATCTAATACCAAGAACAGCAGTATACATTTATCTTGATTATATAGAATTAAGTTTCGATCTGCAACGCAGGTAAGAAAAAAACATCAGTAGAATAAATTTGAAAAAATATGGCCATCCTTGATTCTATTAAAAAGATAAATTTGTAGCAGTTGGTGACAGCTGTTCGTTGTTTGCCCGAGAATTAGGGTGTGTTTCTAAAGTCTGAAAGATGCAGTTTTGCTGGATCGGCTTGCAGATTGAGGCGAAAAACACAGGCGCAGTGGTGCTGCGGCGAGGCTTTTCAACAAGAATATGCAAGTCGAACAGCGGAAATGTGCTTTTGTGATTTTAGAAACACACCCTAGTTGCTATAATAAAGGAAATATACGCAAATCGCTTGCGAAACAAACTTATAATGGATTGCTACAGTAAACTGTACAGAAAAGATATGTCCTAAGGGCAATGATTCTCCCCCTCTCACCCCTCGCTGAGCAAAAACGTATCGTCACCAGCTCGAAGAAATCCTGCCCCTTAGTGAAAAGCTGAAATAAAGACCGGAGGTGTAAACCACATCAAAAATTTAGGCAGAAGTGTATCTATGCTATGCCCAGTATGTGGCAACGATCAATTTGAGTCACTCAATCCCGAATGGAATGATTTTACGGAAGCACCTGATGACATTAAATTCCGCTGTTCGGATTGCAGCAAGGTACTAACGAAGGGTGAATTAATCTCCGAAAACTCAGAGAAAATTGAATCTGCTATTGATGAGCTGAAAAGTGACGCAGTGAAAGAAATAGAAAAGGAATTGAAGAGGGCGATGAAAGAATGGAAGTCCTAAAAAGCCTCATTGATTTTACAGAAAGCTGGGGTGCTCTTGTCATTGCCGGTATTTCATTGCTTGTCGCAGTTGTTTCTCTTGTAAAATCCACTAGAGCACAAAAAATTCAGACACAAGTAAATAAGTTAGAACTGCAAATCAAGAAATATGAACTGAAAAATATAGAAAAAGAGCAAGCAGCGGCTAACAATCCCTGTATTGAAGCAAGAATGATAACGATAGGTGCTGGCAAACATCGCCTGAAAATCTGGAACTCAGGCAATGCAACTGCATATAATGTAGTTGCAATGTTTGAAGAAGGTTCCAACATCATAATCATGGACAGCGAGAAAATGCCCTATGATGAGTTAGAGCCCAACAAAAATTTTGAATTAGCCCTTATTACC
Source organism: uncultured Oscillospiraceae bacterium (assembly GCA_964437665.1). Classification (GTDB taxonomy): domain Bacteria; phylum Bacillota; class Clostridia; order Christensenellales; family CAG-138; genus UBA7703. The sequence goes on along the minus strand of CAYTHS010000033.1, from coordinate 241 downwards.
CATGGTGGATCAGCTTCAAAATTTAAGATAATTACCGAGTGGGCAGATGCTGAAGGGGAGCAGCATTCAAAAGCGCAGATGGGTGACTTGTAAAATTTACTATATACAGAAATGAGGGAATGTGTAATGGTATATTGTACAAGGCATACATTGCAGCGGATTAGGACGGAGACAAAGATGCCATAGTGGATTGTCAACAGTAATTCGGACAGATTTTATAAGGTACGGGCTCTCTTAAACT
>CAYTHS010000032.1:0-22839 GCA_964437665.1 uncultured Oscillospiraceae bacterium | reverse complement strand
ATATGGCTGTCCGCGCGGTTGCCTTCCTGGAGGTTCTTGACGAACGCTTCGGCGACAAGATTACCATCGTAAACGACGCCGACTGCCAGACGCGAGAGGCGGCTATGAACGTAATCACGTCGATTAACGAGCCGTACGACCTGATTTATGCGGCGTCGGACAGCAACGCTTATGGCGCGATTGCCGCGCTTGAGCAAAAGGGACTGACGGATATTCCGGTATTCGCATGCGGCGGTTACGGTTCGGAGCTTTACGATGCGCTAACGGCGCCCAACGGTCAGCTGCAGGGCGTTATCAACGTTCCGGGTTCGAGCATTGTGCAGAGCGCATATGCCATGCTGCTCAAATATTACAACGGCGACACCGATATTCCGGAGAGAGTAAACTGTGAGTTCCTTTATGTCAGCAGGGACGATTCTCCCGAAATGATCGCAACGACGAAACCCGCCGAATAAGCGCGGACATTGCGAACAGAACCCGTTGAGGGAGGACGGCTTAAGGCCGTCCTCCCCCAGAACGGGCGTATCACTTATGTGGAGGTTATTATGAACGCAAGGATTCGGCATTTACGTGCGTTATTATTTGAAGGATCGCACAAGGCGTTCCGCACGGCGGCTTTGAACACCTCGATTCTGGATCAGGAATCGGAGAAGCTCTGCCCGCAGGTGCGCAAGGCGCTTGCATTCGAGAAAATGTGTGAACTGGCGCCCGTTTACATTCAGGAGGGCGAATTAATCGTTGGCGGGAAGACCGTTTATTCGCTGCCGGAGTACTATACGCAGCGTGAAATTGAAACGGGCAATCCGCATTTTGAAACAAAAGGATTTTCAAATTTATTCGGATTCGTATATAACCTCTGCCAGGACGACCGCGGATTCGGATTGCCGAACAGCAGCATTCCGGCATATTACAAATGGATTCCGATGGGCGTGGGAGCAATGCTGCAGCAGGCGGAAGAAGGGCTTGCCTGCAGCAAGACGGAAAAGCGGAAAGCGTATTATCAAAGCACGATCATCGTATTGCATGCCGTACAGAAGACGATGGAACGATACATTGCGCTGGCTGACGAGCAGGCGGGCGTATGTGCCGATGCTGCAAGACAGCGGGAACTGCGCAAGATAGCCGAGGTGCTTCGCTGGATTAAGAGTGATGCGCCGCGTGATTTTTACGAAGCGCTGCAGCTGTTCTATATTTTCCAATATCTCGTGTGGATGGAAGGCGAATTCTTAATCCCGCCGGGAAGAATGGACCAATATCTTTATTCCTATTACAAAGCGGACATAGCGGCGGGCAGGTATACGAACGAGCAGATTTTCGAACTGCTCGAATGTATGTTCATTAAGCTCAATTATGAAATCGATAAAACGCATGGTGAAGCCGGCAAATTTGAAAGCGACACAGGACAAAGCGTGACGGTTGGCGGGATCGACCCGCGCACCGGGCTGGACGCGTCCAATGAGCTGACGATCATGATTATGGATACCAAACTCGACCTGCGTCTTTCGGACCCGCGAATTCATCTGCGCGTACACGAAGGCACACCGGAAACGGTCTGGAAAAAAGCTGCGGAGCTGACTGCCGCCGGGATGGGCTTCCCTACGTATGACTGCGATGAAACGATCATCCGTGCGCTTACGGAGCACGAGGAGTATTCTCTGGAAGATGCGCGCGATTATGCCGGTTCCGGCTGCTGGGAAATCGTTATTCAGGGCAAGAGCATCAATCGAAACCTCGGCGACGTCGACTGCCTGCGAAACCTGGAGTGGGCGCTTAACGATGGGAAGAACGTTTTGCCGATTGACCGGGAAGCGATTGGAACGGTCGAAGGACGATGGGGCCTGCGCACGGGAAATGTGGAAAGCTTCGATACGTTTGACGATCTGATGCGAGCGTTCAAAGCGCAGATGAAGCACAATATCGACACCGTCGCATGCAACTGTAATAACAGCCGGTTTGGCCCGGCGCCGATGTATTCCGCCTTGATGGACGACTGCATGGAAAAAGGCGCCGCGATAGAAGACGGCGGATGCCGGTATTATGAGACGGATTTCCAGATGTCTTCCCTCTCCAACTGCGCCGACGCATTGTATGCGATTAAACGGCTAGTGTTCACGGAGAAACGGTTTACGCTTTGCGAATTCCGCGATATTCTGCTTGCGAATTATGAAGGACACGAAGCTCTGCGGCAGGAGATCGTGAACAAATTCCCAAAATTCGGCAATGGGGATTCCGAAGTTGACGATATTGCAAATGCCGTCGTCCGTTATTTCTCGCGCGAAGTCCGCAAACACAAGAACAGTTTTGAGGGACCGTACCGCGCGCGCGTTTCCAGCGCGCTTGGCTATGTTGCCATCGCGCGCGGGCTGGGGGCTTCGGCGGACGGACGAAAATGCTCCGATTTCTATGCGGCAAACCTTTCTCCGGGACTGGGAGCCGAGCGTACCGGGCCGACGGGCGTGATGCTCTCCTGCGGGAAGATCCCGACAGAGGGACTTGCCGGCGGCTCGATCCTGGACATAACTTTCAATCCCGCCGCGCTTGTAAACGAAGAACAGCGCGATAAGTTCATCGCTCTGCTTAAAACGTATTTCCGGCTGGGCGGATTACAGGCGCAGATCAACGTTGTTGACCGCGCGACCTTGCTGGACGCGAAAGCGCATCCGGAAAACTATCCCGATTTGCTGGTACGGCTTTGGGGATTCAGTTCGTATTTTGTCTCTCTGCCGGAGGATTATCAGGACCAGATCATCCGCCGCACGGAGATGGGGATCTGAAATGGTAAAGGCGTCGATATTCGACATCAAGCATTATGCGATTAACGATGGGCCGGGGATTCGCACCACATTTTTCTTTCAGGGGTGCAATATGCGCTGTGCATGGTGCCAAAACCCGGAGTCGCAGCCGATTCAGCCGCATATCCATTTCGACGCCGAGCGCTGCATCGGATGCGGCGCCTGCCGCAGAAACTGCCCGGCAATCGATGAAAACGGGAAGCGTCTTGGCACGCGCTGCATGCGGTGTTATGCGTGCGTTGAAAACTGTCCGGCAAAGGCGCTGCGTTTATGCGGGCGGGAAGCGACGCTGGAAGAATTGCTGCAGGTTGCCGAGAGGGAACGGCCGTTTTACGAGGCGTCGTCCGGCGGGATAACCTGCTCGGGCGGGGAGTGCCTGCTGCAGGCAGAGTTTTTGGAATCGTTCCTCTTTGCATGCGGGAAGCGCAACATCCATACTGCGGTAGATACCTGCGGCTATGTGCCGTTCAGCGCGTTTGAAAAAACCATGCCGTTTACAGACCTTTATTTATATGATTTAAAAGTGATGGACGAGAGACTGCACAGACGGTATACAGGTGTTTCCAACGGCGTTATTCTGCAGAATCTGGTCAAGCTGCATGAGTTCGGCAAGGAATTCATCGTCCGGGTTCCGCTGATTCCCGAAATTACCGACACGCAGGAGAACATTGCCGCCATCGGAAAATGGCTGCGCTCGAAAATCGGCGTATGTAATGTGGAGCTGCTGCAATACAACTCGCTTGCGCAGAGCAAGTATGACAGGCCTGCATATTTTGACGACGGGATTGCCGGACATTATACGCTGAGCGGCGCAAAACCGCAGAATGCGGAAAAAATGCAATCCCTGGCCCGGTGCATGAAAAAAGAGGGCCACCATGTAAAAACGCTGGGCTTATACGATGCAATACAGGATTGACGGACTGTTCATTCAGGAGGGATAACTATGGCGAAGGTAACGGACATTACCGGTACGATTTATGAGGGGATGTGGAACCTGGAACCGCCGTTTCCGGATTTCAAAATGCGCCCGCTGCCGCAGGTTCCCTGGGTAGAGGGGGATGTGTATGCCGAGATTTTCGAAATGCATTCACAAACCGGCACGTATTTGGAGACGCCGGGTCATTTTTACGGATATGAGAAATCCTATTTGATCAACGACGTGGGCGCAGCGGACCTGACGAACCGTCCCTGCGTGGTGCTGGACGTAGGCGACATCAACCCGGAGAACAGCGCAAAACGGCTGCCGGTAACGATGGAACAAATTGAAAGATGTCCGAACAGGGACATGATAGAGCCCGGCGATGCAGTCTTGATTTGCACACACTGGGGACGCATGTGGGCGCACGAAGATTATCTGAGTCATTCGCCGTATATGACGCGCGAGGTTATGGAGTGGATTATTTCGAAAAAACCATTCCTGCTGGGATGTGATTTCCCGCGTTTCGAGATTGTTGAGAAGCCACAGGGGATTTTCGACCTTTTTGCGCCTGCGAATATTTTACTGTTTGCACCTGCGGTAAATCTGGAGGAAATTCATCAGCCAAAGGTGAAACTGACCGTTCTCCCGCTGAAAATTACCGGCACTTGCTGCGCGCCGTGCCGTGCCGTAATCATAGAAGACTAAAGGCGGCTGACGCCGAATAGATGCTCGTTCGGTCCTTGCCGAACGGAAAAGGGAAAGGATAACAGAATGAAGAAGAACAACTATGAATTTGATTTTTTGCCGGCCAAATGGCTGCCGACTCGCGATCCGGAAGTGCTTGACCTTGTAAGGAATGTCAAGCGCGAGGATATGGAGTATACCAATGAAAACGGGTACAGCGTTCGTGTGGTTCACGACCCGACGCTGATGCTTGTTCAGGACGTTTTTCATCGCATCTATCTGAGCGATGTGAATGATACGCATTTGACCATGATTTTCCCAAATCAGTGGCCTGCGGCTTACCAAGCGATCGCAGAAATGATCAACCGCTATGATGTGAGCTGCCGCAACGTGGACGCGTTTGCCATGGACGAATGGGCAAACGAAGATGGGGATGTTGCTCCGCTGACTTACGGCGCAGGATTGGGTTATTCGTTCCGAAACCATTTTTACGGGAAGATTCGTCCGGATTTACGGCCTGATGTTGAACACTGGCATGTTTTCACAAACGAAAACAAGGCGGAGGGTGTTTATTCTGATATGATCGAAGAGATCGGCGGCGGCGGCGCGGACGTTGTTTACTCAGCAACGGGCTGGCCGGGCCATACGGCGTTCATCGATCCGGGCGCGTCGGAGTTTCAGGCGGATTCCCTGGAGGAATTCTGCAAACTCGGGTCCCGCTTAACGACGGAAACGCCGCTGACGATTGCCGAAAACTCTTTATTCCCCGCGGTGGGCGCTTCCGGCGATGTTTGGGCCGTTCCGCCGCGTGCGGCGACCATCGGCCCGCGGGACATCGTGAATGCGCGCGAGCGCTTTGAACTGCATAATTTCTGCTATCCCGGCGGCGATTCCTGGCAGCGGATGATCTCGCGCATCGAACTGTACGGGCCGATTTCGATGGAGTGTCCGGCGTCGATTATGCGGCTCGGAAAAGGCGTGTGCTATGTCAGCGAAGCGATTGCAAAACCGTTCGGAAGCTGGACAGACGGCATCAAGGATCAGGATATTTAATCCGGAACAGGGACAGCCGATGTAGGGGATGTACTAATCGTCCGTTTCCAAAGAATCTGCGACGGGCGTCAGATATACAAAAACGCTGTGCGAATGGGCAATGGAATCCCGCTCGCACAGCGTTTTTTTTGTGTAGACACGGGTCTGTTTCACAAGCAAAGCAAGACATGCAAAAACGCTATGCAAATATATCGTATAAGAAACACTGCGTCGGAAACAACCGGTTCTGGGAAGCTGAAGCGCGCCTTTTCAGGTGCGCTTCAGCCTGTAAAAAAAGCTCCTGGGATTGTTAAGGGTCGTAACCCTTAACCCACATATTCCGGCTGTGCCGGTTTATCCGGCGCAACGGATCGCCCGTTTCGGGCGGTTTCTCTGTGCGTTTTGCCGCCCGGGAGTCCGAAGGACGAGAGGCAAAGCGTGGTTCCCCGTCAAAAAACAAGTTTTTGACGGTCTCAAGCGCGCCTTTTCAGGTGCGCTTTTTTTGCATGTGCCGTTATTTCTTTTTCTTCTTCGCCGCGGCGCGCTGAATTGCCTTAACCAGTTCCACGACGGGGATCACCATGAACGCAAGCGCCATTGCCACGGCGTATTCAAGCAGACTGATGTGTTCGAAGCTGAACGCGGTCTGCAGGAACGGGACGTAGAGCACAGCGGTGGTCAGCAGCAGCGAAAGCGCAGCCGCGCCCCAAAGCAGACGGTTTTGGCTCTTGAGACGAAACACGCTCTGCCGTTGGGAACGCATGTTGAAACTATGGAAAATCTCCGACATGCTCATGGTCAGAAACGCCATGGTCGTGCCGTCCGTACTGTTGGCGATGAGCCATGCGCCGTTTTGCAGACGTTCCCCGATGAAATACGCGGCCATGGTGAGCACCATAACAAGGAAGCCCTGATATGCCACGTCGAAGCCGACGCCGCCGGCGAATACGCCGTCGCTCGCGGCACGCGGGGAGCGCTTCATGAGATTGTCTTCAGCGGCTTCCGTGCCGAGCGCAAGCGCGGGCAGGGAGTCCGTAATCAGATTGATCCAGAGAAGATGGACGGGTTTGAGAATCACAAACCCGAGCAGCGTTGCAAAGAAGATCGCGAGCACTTCGCTCATATTGCTCGAGAGCAGGAACTGGATTGCTTTTCGGATATTGTCGTAGATGCGGCGGCCTTCTTCGACGGCATTGACGATGGTGGCGAAGTTGTCGTCCGTTAGAACCATGTCCGCGACGTTTTTGGTCACGTCCGTGCCAGTGATACCCATGCCTACGCCGATATCGGCGCTCTTGATGCTTGGCGCGTCGTTCACACCGTCGCCCGTCATGGCGGTGACAAAGCCGTTTTTGCGCCATGCGTTGACGATGCGCACCTTGTGTTCCGGTTGGACACGTGCATATACGCTGTAACTGCCGACGCTCTTCTCGTATTCTTCGTCGCTGATTTCATCCAACTGTGCGCCGGTGATGGCCTCGGAAGCATCATCGATCATGCCGAGTTCCATCGCGATAGCCACGGCGGTGTCCTTATGATCGCCCGTGATCATAATCGGGCGGATACCCGCGTCGCGGCACTCCGCAATCGCGCCGCAGACCTCCGGGCGGACCGGATCGATCATACCGACGAGTCCCAGGAAAATGAGGTCGTGTTCCAGAGCGTCCGGCGAATCGTCTTTGGGCGGCGCATCGAGCATGCGCATGGCGCCGCAGAGTACGCGGAGCGCTTTGCCCGCCATAGCGGCGTTCGCCGCGAGTATTTCCCCGCGTACGTCGTCGCCGAGCGGCAGGGCTTTGCCGCCTTTATAATATGCGGTGCATTTCTTGAGCACTTCGTCCGGCGCGCCCTTGGTGTACTGCACGATACCGGATTTATTCCGGTGCACCGTGGACATCATCTTGCGCATGCTGTCGAACGGAGCCTCCGCGATGCGCGGTTCGGCCTCTTTCAGTTCCGGCTTGGGCATGCCCTTGTCGCGCGCAAAGTTGACCAGCGCGTTTTCGGTCGGCTCTCCGGCCGCAGCGCCGGATTCGTCAGGTTCCGCGTCGCTGCAAAGCGACAGGGCTTTTGCCAAAAGTCCCGCGTCGTCGCTATAATTTTCCACGACGGTCATGCGGTTCTGGGTGAGCGTACCGGTCTTGTCAGAACAGATGATCTGCGCGCAGCCGAGCGTTTCCACGGCGGTGAGCTTGCGGATGATGGCGTTTCGCTTGCTCATATTGGTCACGCCGATGGAGAGCACGATGGTGACCACCGCCGCAAGCCCTTCCGGAATGGCCGCGACCGCCAGGCTGACCGCGATCAGGAACGAATCGAGGATGAAATTCGCGTCCGTATTGTGGAAGCGCAGGATGTTGACGGCGAAAATCACCGCGCAGATGCCGAGCACGAGCCAGGTGAGAATTTTGGAAAGCTGTGCAAGCTTGATCTGCAGCGGCGTCATGCCTTCCTTGGCTTCGGAAAGCGCGCCGGCGATCTTGCCCATTTCGGTTTGCATCCCCGTTCCGGTGACGACGGCCTTTCCGCGTCCGTAGACCACCGTGCTGCCCATATAGACCATGTTGATGCGATCGCCGAGCGGTACGTCCTTCGCGCCGTTGAGCGCGAGCGCCCGGACCGTCTTACCCACGGGAACGCTTTCTCCGGTGAGAGCGGCCTCCTCGACCTGCAGGCTCGCACTTTCGAGAATGCGGCCGTCGGCAGGCACCGCGTCGCCCGCTTCAAGCAGGACCACGTCGCCCGGAACGAGCTGTTCGGTCGGGATGCGTTCGATGCGCCCGCCGCGCAGCACGCGGCTGGTGGCGGCGGACATCTGCTGAAGCGCCTCGATGGCTTTTTCAGCCTTGCTTTCCTGAATTACGCCGAGCAGTGCGTTGATGAGCACGACGGTCAAGATAATAATTACGTCTGCAAAGCTCTCGCCTTCGATGGCGGCGGTAACGCCGGATACGAGCGCCGCGGCAAGCAGGATCAGGATCATCGGGTCCTTCATCTGCTGGAAAAAGCGCAGGAGCATCGGCGTTTTTTTTGCCTCGATAAGTTTATTGGGTCCGCCGTCGAGAAGCCGTTTCTCCGCTTCCGCCGGGCTCAGGCCTTCTGGCGAACCGGCTACGGCGGAGAGCGTTTCCTCCGGCGTGTGTAGATAGTGCTGCATGATGACTGAATGTTCCTTTCCGTATAGTTTGCCGGCGCTCCGATTTGCCGCCACATATTTCTTAATAACAAAAAGACCTATGTACGGCTTAAGGAACTGTCGCACATAAGTCTCGTTATTTCATCCAAGCCAGACGCCCATGCGTCGTGTCACGATGTTGACTTGGAACGCGGCAGAATCGCGCCAACTACTCCCTTACGTATTTGCTATTATACCAAATCAAAGCGGGAATGCAAAAGGATTTCTTCAATATTCTATCACATTGCGATGCGCTATGATATACTGTTTGCAACGTTTGCGGCGGCGCGCAAGTCGCGTGCGCGAAAACGAAATGCCGAACTGCGGCGCTTAACGGGGGATGGAAATGGAAGGATCGAACCAGAAGGTCTTCAATATTGGCATGCGTTCGTTTCTCACGGCGCTGATCGTGCTCTTTGCCCTTATGGCGGTTACCTACGCGCTGACGTTTGTTCTGCCCGCCGGGGTTTACGAGCGTACCACGCTCGACGGAGCGGAGACCATTGTTTCGGGCACGTACCATGCGGTCGAGGGAGGCATCCCGCTCTGGGAATGGCTGCTTTCGCCGTTTCTGGCGCTGGGATCGGACGGGGCGGCTACGGTGATTGCGATTATCGCGTTTCTGCTCGTCATCGGCGGGGCGTTCAACGCGATGGACGAATGTGGCGTGCTTTCCTATATGTTCAACCGTATCTATCGGTTGGCGGAGGGCAAGAAATACCAGCTTTTGATGTTTGTCTCGTTGTTTTTTATGGGCCTCGGCGCGTTTGTCGGTTCGTTTGAGGAATGCGTGCCGCTGGTACCAATCGCCGTCGCTCTTGCCTATTCGCTCGGATGGGACGCGCTCACCGGCCTGGGAATGAGTCTGCTTGCGGTGGGATTCGGCTTCAGCACGGGCGTATGCAACCCCTTTACGGTCGGCGTTGCGCAGGAACTGGCGGGACTTCCGATGTTTTCCGGTATCTGGATGCGCCTGATTACGTTTGCACTGATTTTCGGCCTTCTGATGGCGTTTCTGATTCCGTATGCAAAGCGCATCGAACGCGACCCGAAAAAGTCGCCCATCTATGACCCGGCCATGACCGAACGATGGGCGGCGCTGCGCAGCGAGTTTGTGCAGAGCGGGGAAAAAGACCGTGCGTTGCTCTGGTTTGCGTGCATTCTGGGGACGGGTATCGCGCTGATACTTTGTTCCAGCTTCGTGCCGTTGCTGCAAGATATTATTATGCCGCTGATTGCGCTGATGTTCCTGCTTGCGGGTACGATTTCTTCGCTGGTTTCCGGCATGGGGACGAAACGCTATTTAAAATATTTTGGCAAAGGCATGCTCAGCATCCTGCCGGCGGTGTTGCTGATATTGATGGCAAACTCCATTCGCTACACGATGGTGGAGGCGAATATCCTCGATACGGTGCTGTATTCGGCGGTGAGACTTACGCAGGAGGCCGCCAGCGGCGTCGTGGTTCTGCTGATCTATGCGCTGGCACTGATACTGGAGCTATTCATTTCCAGCGGTTCGGCAAAGGCGTTTCTGCTGATGCCGCTAATCGCGCCAATCGCCGATCTGAGCGGTATTTCCCGTCAGATCGCCGTGCTGGCTTATGCGTTCGGAGACGGATTTTCCAATGTATTTTATCCAACGAACCCAGTGCTGCTCATTGCGCTCGGGATCGTCGGCATCGGCTTTGGTAAATGGTTTAAATGGAGCCTGAAGATACAGGCTGCGGTTCTGGTGCTGACCTGCGGATTGCTGCTGTTTGCAAACGCAGTCGGCTATTGATGTGATTATCCGGCGGGGGACCGCCTTAACAAGGGATGGAATAAACAATGGCGGAAGGAACTGTGCCGGCACGGATGCTGCCGGCGGGAACGATGCTGCACCGCAGATACGCGATTGAAGGCGTGCTTGCACGCGGAACGTACGGCGCAACATACGAAGCGAACGACATAAAGCTGAACCGGCGCGTAGCGCTCAAAGAATACTTTCCCGATGCGCTCGCGTTCCGCGAGGAGGACGGTTTTTCTCTGTCCCCCAGAAACAAAGCTTGCGGCGCGCTGTTTTTCTTAGGCTCGGAGATGTTTTACCGACAGCACCTTGCTCTGACCGACGCGAGGGGAAGCTGCAACGTGGTCACCGTGCTCAACGCGTTTTTTGAAAACGGCACGTCCTATGCGGTGATGGAGCGGCTGATGGGCGTGACGCTGGAAGGGTATTTGCGCCTCCGCCGCCGCAGGCTCACGCCGGAGGAGGGCATGTTCGTCGCCGCGTCCATGGCGGACGCGCTTCTAGTGGTGCACAGCCTTAATTCCCTGCATTACGATATCAACGCGCAGTCGGTCTTTATCTGTACGGACGGCACGGTCAAACTCATCGACTTTGGTGCGGCAAAGGCCGGACTTCGCGCGCGGCACGAGGTGGACGATACCGAGCCCTGGCTCGACCTCGGAGCGCTTGGAAAAACGCTCTATGAAGCCATGAGCGGCAGGAGTGCGCACGATGGTGAAATCATGCCGAATCCGAATATCCCGGCGGCGTTTTACAATCTTCTGCTGCGCATGCTCGCGCAGGACGGCGCGCCGCGCTTTGCTTCCGTGTTCGACTACCGGCACGCGCTGGCCTGCCTGGATGTCGGCGCCGCCTGTCCGGACGTAACGTGCGAGGAAGCCGCGTCGCTGCAGCGGGAGCTGACGGTACAGCGTACGCAGAGCGCGCCGCAGTCCGGGCCGGCGCAGCAAAAGCGCAGGAGTATTCTCGATCGTGCGCTGGACTCTCTGCAGGAGGCGGTAGAATCCGACCCGGCGAAGGCCGCGCCGGAGACCGAGCAAAGGCGCAAGCACCTTACCCGCCGCGTGGTGATCCTCTATACCGCTTTGGCGGCGGTCACGCTGGCCGTTGCGTTGATCATCCGCGCGCTGACGCATTGATATTTCGTAAAATAACGTTTAAAAAAGCGCTCCGCGATGAAAAATGCGGAGCGCTCAGCCTGTCAAAAAAGTCCTTGGGATTGTTAAGGGCCGTAGTCCTTAACCCGTTGATTCCGGCTGCGCCGGTTCATCCGGCGTAACGGATCGCCCGGAACGGGCGGTTTCTCTGTGCGCTTTGCCGCCCGGGAGTCCGAAGGGCGAGAGGCAAAGCGCTGTGTTTGCTGCATGATAAAGCCGGATTTACGCCGCCTTTGCGTGTTCCTTCTTTTTGCCAAGGTTTCCCCAGAATTTGAACGTGAGCGGCCAGACCGCGCCGCCAAGCACGACCATCAGGAAATACCGCACCGCATTCGCGGCGTTATGCCCGTCAAAGAGCGCGAGCAGCGGTGCTTTGAGCAGCATGCGCACGAGGATGACGAGGCCGAGGCCGACCGCGGTCTTGAGGATCTGCGCCCACCAGACCGCCTTTTCGCTGAAGCGGATGTACTTCGTCTCCAGCCAGAGCACGAGCGTCAGCCCCGCGGACGCGCCGAGCATCGTGTACGCGGTCTTCGCGCCGGACGCGGAGAACTCCGCGATGGCGTTCGCCGGCAGCGGCACGAACTCCACATACGCAATCAGTGCGAGCCCAACGGCGAGCAGCACGCCGATCAGCAGATAAAACCACTTGCCGTTTTTCCAGGCGAGCGTAAAGAGCGGATACGCGCCGAGCACCAGCAGCAGCGCCACGCCGAACGACGTGAACACGTCCGCGGGCGTATGCACGCCGAGATACATCCGCGAAAAGCCGACCAGCAGCGCAATTACGACGCAGACGATGCGAACCCAGACCTCTTTTCGGAAGCGTGCGATACCGAAAAACAGCCCCGCCGCGCTCTGCGTATGGCCGCTGGGGAAGGAATATCCCGTGGCTTCGGCGCGGGCGCTCTCGACAATAGTGAATTGGTCGTCCAGTACCCAAGGACGCGGCACGCAGAAGATGAGCTTCAAAAACTGGTTGACCGTCGCGCCGAGGAAGCTGACGTAAAGCAGAAAATAGCCGCTCTTTTTGTCGATGCACCAAAAGAAGATCATGGCGACGACCATGAACAGCGTTTCTTCGCCGAACATCGTGACATACTGGAAAATCACGTTAAAAAACGGCGTTCGGATTCCTTCTAGCAAACGCAGGAACTCCATAAAAAACATACCCCCGATTATTTTTTGTTTGAACGATTGTAAAAATCAGGAAACGGTTCAGTCTGTCAAAAAAGTCTCTGGGATTGTTAAGGGTCGCAGCCCTTAACCCGTTTTTCCGGCTGCGTCGGTTCATCCGGCGCAACGGATCGCCCGGAACGGGCGGTTTCTCTGTGCTCTTTGCCGGTTGGAAGGACCATTCGGTCGTTTAGGGCGAGAGGCAAAGAGCGGCTGTCCCGTCAAAAAACAAGTTTTTGACGGTCTAACGGTCTTCGCTTTTCAGTATAGCATGGACGGGCGGGGAAGGGACGTAAAACATGCGGACGTGTCTATGTAAAAGGTTGTATAAAACGATTGTTCAGCGAAGTTCCTTAAAAAAAGCGGTCAGCAGGGCTTTGCAGTCATCTTCCAGCACGCCGCCCCAGGTTTCGACCGAGTGCAGAAAACAATGGTCGGTCAGGTCCATCTTCGAGCCGCAGCATCCGGCGGTCTCGTCGAACGCGCCGTAGACCAGGCGGCTTAATTTTGCGTTGACGCAGGCGCCCGCGCACATGGCGCAGGGTTCCAGCGTGACATAGAGCGTGCAGCCCGTCAGCCGCGTGCCGATTTGCTCCATCCCTTTGCGCAGGCAGAGCAGTTCCGCATGCGCGCACGCGTCGTGCAGGCGTTCGCAGGCGTTATGCGCACGGGCGATCACCGCGCCGTTTTTAATAAGCGCCGCGCCGACCGGCACTTCGCCTTCGGCCGCGGCGGCGTTCGCCTCCTCCAGCGCAAGACGCATATAGCGTTCCATTTCTCCGTTCATCGGGAAAGCACCTCGTCCGTGTCGAAATCTTCGTACTGAACACGCAGCAGCGTCAGCCCGTGCGCCGGTGCGGTCGCGCCCGCGTCCGCGCGGTTTTTGCTGATCAGCGCGCGCGCCACTGCGTCCTGCGGGCGCTTGCCGGAGCCGATTTCAAGGAACGTTCCGGCGAGGATGCGCACCATGTTGTAGAGAAAACCGTTCGCGCTCACGGTGTAGTAAAGATATGCGCCCTCGCGCGTCCATTCGGAACGTGTGATGGTGCGCACCGTGCTTTCAATGCTCGAACCCGCCGTCATGAACGCGGAAAAATCGTGCTTGCCGAGCGCGTCGGGCGCAGAGCGGCGCATGCGCTCGAAGTCGAGCGGGGTATGCACGTGCAGCGCGGTGCCGCGCGAAAAAACGTCCGCGTGCGGCCCGGCCTGGACGGCGTAGCGATAGGTTTTGTTTTTGGCGGAAAAGCGCGCGTGGAAGTCCGGCGGCGCTTCCTCGGAATAGAGTATGCGGATATCGCGCGGAAGCCGCATGTTGGCCGCTACGGCAAATTTGTCCGCCGGCATGCGCGCAGCCGTGTCGAAATGCGCAACCTGCGCGCGCGCGTGCACGCCGCTGTCCGTGCGGCCGGAGCCGTGGACGCGTATTTGCTCCTTTGTGACGGCGGAAAGCGCCTCGTTGAGCTTCTGCTGGACGGAAACGCCGTTGTCCTGCAGCTGCCAGCCGACATAGGCCGTGCCGTCGTATTCGGTTATGATCCGGATGTGGCGGCTCATAGCGGCAGTTTTTCCAGCAGAACGATGCCCGCCGTGAACAGCGCAAACACGATTGTGGCATACAAATCGCCCATATGCAGATGCAGTTCGCGCATGCGCGTGCGGCCTTCGCCGCCGTGATAGCAGCGCGACTCCATCGCCATTGCCAGCTCGTCCGCGCGGCGGAACGCCGAAACGAACAGCGGCACGAGAATCGGAATCATGCTCTTTGCGCGCTGGATGATGTTGCCGCTTTCAAAGTCCGCGCCGCGTGCCATCTGCGCCTTCTGGATGCGGTCGGTTTCCTCCATCAGCGTCGGAATAAACCGCAGCGCGATGGTCATCATCATCGCCAGTTCGTGCGCTGGAAAATGCAGACGGCGAAGGGGAGAGAGCAGCTTTTCCAGTCCGTCGGTGAGCGCGATGGGCGAGGTCGTCAGCGTCAGAACGGACGTGCCCGCGACCAGCAAAACGAGCCGAAGGGTGAAGAACACGGCCTGCAGCAGCGCTTCCTGCGTGATCGTGATAAAGTGCCAGCTAAAGAGCACCTGCGTGCCGCTGGTTGCAAAAAGGTTGATGAGGAACATAAATATCAGCAGCCAGCGCATGGGCTTGAGTGAGGAGAAAAAGTACGAGCCCGGCACGCGCGCAAGCGCGAACATCAGTACCAGCAGCAGCGACGGCAGCGCGAACACATACAGCGTTTTGACGAGGAACACGATCACGATATACACGATCATGAGCAATATTTTCGTGCGCGGGTCGAGGCGGTGCACCGCGCTGTCCCCGGGCAGGAACTGGCCGAGAGTGATGTTAGCGTGCATGGCCGTACCTCCGGATGAGTTCTTCTTCCAGTTCGTCCATGCGGTAATAATCCCGCCCGACCGTTACGCCGCGTTCGCGCAGCGCGCGCACCAGGCGTGTCGCCTGCGGCAGGTTGAGCCCCATTTCAAGCAACTCGCTCCCGCGGGAGAAAACCTCCTCCGGCGTGCCGAGCATGGCGAGCTTGCCGCCGCTGAGCACGGCGATACGGTCGGAATACATCGCAACGTCGTCCATCGAATGCGAAACCATCACGATGCTCGTGCCGTTGTTTTTGCGCAGGGACTCGACCAGCGAGAGGATTTCCGCGCGGCCGCGCGGGTCCAGGCCGGCCATCGGTTCGTCGAGCACGAGGTATTTCGGG
This sequence comes from uncultured Oscillospiraceae bacterium, assembly GCA_964437665.1. Taxonomy (GTDB): domain Bacteria; phylum Bacillota; class Clostridia; order Christensenellales; family CAG-138; genus UBA7703. Next base: position 7,399 of record CAYTHS010000032.1, on the reverse strand, counting down.
CGCATGGCGAGGATGCCCGCCAGCGCTGCGCGACGCTTTTCGCCACCGGAAAGTTCAAACGGCGAGTTCTCTGCGAACTGCTCGGGTGGCAGGCCGACGAGGGCGAGCGCCTCAAACACGCGTTCGCGGATTTCGTCTTCGTCAAGCCCCATGTTTTTCGGGCCGAAACCGACGTCCTTTTCCACGGTCTCTTCAAACAACTGGTATTCGGGATACTGGAACACCATACCCACCAGCGAACGAATCTTTTTGCGCAGTTTCTTTTCGCGCGTGTCCAGCCCGTCGACGAGCACGCTGCCGGCCGTCGGCAGCAGTAACCCGTTGAAATGCTGGATCAGCGTGCTCTTGCCGGAGCCGGTGTGCCCGATCACGCCGAGGAATTCGCCTTCCTCGATGGAAAAATCGATATCCGAAAGCGCGGGGTACGCAAGCGCGCTCCCTGGCAGGTAGGTGTGGCTGAGTTGCTGGATCAAAATCGGCATAGTTCTTATTCTTTCTCTTCTTTTGAGCCGGACTTCGGCAGGACGCCCGCAAGCGAGTCCGCCAGCGCTTCGCAGGTCATCGCCGACTCGGAAACGGGGACGCCCGCGGCGAGGAGGCCGTCGCGCAGCTGCACGAATGCGGGCGCTTCCAGCCTGCTTTTTCCAAGCAGTTCGCGCTGGTTGAACACCTCCTGCGGCGTTCCTTCCATAACGAGCCTGCCGTCCGCCATGACGAACACCCGATCACACCCGAGCGTTTCTTCCATAAACTGCGTAATCATAACGAGCGTCATGCCGCGCTCCTTATTGAGGCGGAACACGGTGGAGAGCACTTCCTGCCGGCCTCTGGGGTCGAGCATGGCGGTTGCTTCGTCCAGAACGAGCACCTCCGGCCGCATGGCCAGCAGCCCCGCAATGGCGACGCGCTGTTTCTGCCCGCCGGAAAGCGCATGGCTGGCTTTTTCCGCATAGTCGGTCATCTCCACGTCCGAAAGCGCCTGCTCGACGCGCGCGCGGATTTCCGGCGGCGCAACGCCGAGGTTTTCCGGCCCGAAGCCGACGTCCTCCTCGACGATGGTGGTCACGAGTTGGTTGTCCGGGTTTTGAAACACCATGCCGACGCGGCGGCGGATTTCGAGCGTGTTGTCCTCGTCCCGCGTGTCCATGCCGTCGACGGTGGCCGTTCCTTCGGCGGGGAGCAGCAGCGCGTTGAAGAGCTTGCAGAGCGTGCTCTTGCCGGAGCCGTTGTGTCCGACAATGGCGACGGATTCCCCGCGCCGGATGGACAGGCTCACGCCGCCGAGCGCGCGTTTTTCCGAGCCCGCGTACTGGAAGGAGGCATTGACAAGCTGAATGATCGTTTCGGCCAAAGGTTTTTTCTCCGTAATCCGCGCGCGCCGCAAAAAAAACGGCCCACCGCGGTGATTTGCTCGAAAACACACGGTAAACGGCGTATTTTCAGGTATATAAAGCAACTTAGTATAGCAAAAAAACTGTACAACCCGCAAGGTGTTTAATATAATGATACCGGTTATATTCCGGCATGTGCATCCAACGGGAGGGACCCATGAAAACACTTTTAAAAAACATCCGTGCGCTGGTCACCTGCGACGACGCGGACCGCGTGCTGCGAAACACAGACGTGCTGCTTTCCGGCGGACGGATTTCGCAGATCGGTCAAAACATCGAAGCGGACGCGGACGAAACGATCGACGCGGGCACGCTGATCGTCTATCCCGGCCTCGTCAACACGCATCATCACCTGTATCAGTATTTCACCCGGAATCTCAGAAACGTGCAGAATCTGGAACTGTTCGACTGGCTTACCGCGCTCTACGGCGTCTGGGCGCGCATCAACGAGGACACCGTGCGCCTCAGTTCGCTCTGCGGCATGGCGGAGCTCATGAAATACGGCTGCACGACCTGTTTTGACCACCATTATGTCTTTTCCAACGGCGCGGGCGATCTGCTCGGCGCGCAGTTCGGCGCGGCGGAGACGCTCGGAATCCGCATGGCCGCTTCACGGGGGAGCATGAGCCTCTCTAAAAAGGACGGGGGACTGCCGCCGGACTCGGTCGTGCAGACGACGGATGAAATCCTGCGCGACAGCTGCGCCGCCATCGAACGGTATCACGACGCGTCCGATTTTTCCATGCGGCAGGTGCTGCTTGCGCCGTGCTCGCCGTTTTCGGTCACGGCGGAGATCATGCGCCAAAGCGCCGCGCTTGCGCGCAGCTACGGCGTGCGGTTGCATACACACCTCTGCGAAACAAAGGACGAGGAACGCTTTACAGAGGAGACAGCCGGCATGCGCCCTCTGAAGTACATGCAGAGCGTGGATTTCACCGGAAGCGACGTGTTTTATGCGCACGGGATTTATTTTAACGACGACGAACTGCGCTTCCTTGCCGAAACGCAGACGGGCGTTTCGCACTGCCCGTGTTCCAATATGAAACTTTCCAGCGGGGTCGCGCGCATACCGGACATGCTGCGCCTCGGCGTGCCCGCCGGACTCGGCGTGGATGGCAGCGCCAGTAACGACGCTTCCAACCTGCTCGAAGAAATCCGCACGGCGTACCTGCTGCACCGGCTCAATAGCGGCGCGGACGCGCCGGACGGCTACGACCTGCTCAAAATGGCGACGCGCGGCGGTGCAAAGCTGCTTGGCCGCGAAAAACTCGGGCAGATCGCGGAAGGCTGCGCGGCGGATTTGTTCGCTATTCGCTACGACCGGCCGGAACTGGTCTGCGCCGAGCGGGATGAAGCGAACCTTTTCGGCACGGTGGGCTACCACCGGCCAGTGGATTATGTTTGGGTGAACGGCCGCATGACCGTAAAAGACGGGGAACTGACCGGCATCGACGAAGATGCGCTGGGTGCGCGTGCGCGTGCGGAAGTAAAGCGCTTATTGGAGGAACAATGAAAAAACACACGGCAATCAACGAAATCGCGCGCGGCGCGATCATCGCGGCGATTTACGCGCTTTTGACCATCTTTCTTGCGCCGATTTCCTCCGGGCTGATCCAGTGCCGCGTGGCGGAGGCGCTCTGCGTGCTGCCGTACTACACGTTTTCGGCGGTGCCGGGGCTGTTTGTAGGCTGTTTGATTGCAAACCTGATCACCGGCGCGCCCATCTGGGACGTCGTGTTCGGAAGTTTGGCTACGCTGCTTGCGGCGTACACGACTTACGCCATGCGCAAGCGCGTGACGAAGTTTCTTGCTCCGCTTCCGGCCGTGCTGTACAACGCGGTGATTGTCGGCGCGCTGCTGGTTTACGTTTACGCCGTGCCGGTGACCTACCCAGTTGCTGCGCTGTATGTCGCCGCGGGACAGGCTGCCGCGTGTTTCGGGCTGGGGCTGCCGCTGCTGCTTGCGCTCGAACGCATAAAGGACAAACTCTTTTAACAAAGCGGTTGCGTATATTATGTCTGATGTTGTAATAAAAAGGGAATTGAGAATGCAGGTATTCCTGCAATAATACGGCAATAAATTAAAAATTTTACCAAATATAGAAGGAAATCCTGCAAAGCATGATTGTCTTTCATTGACAGTAAACCGATGGAAAGCTATAATATATTCGGTAAACATTGGGTTTTTCCCGCGAAAAAACCCGGTTGCATACACATCATTTAGGAGGCATCCAACAAATGGCAAAAACCATGACAATTGACGGGAATACCGCCGCAGCGCATGTTGCGTACGCATTCTCGGACGTAGCGGCAATCTACCCGATCACGCCGTCTTCCCCCATGGCGGAAGTGGCGGACGTTTGGGCTGCGAACGGACGGAGCAACCTTTTCGGACAGCAGGTCCGCGTTGCTGAAATGCAGAGCGAAGGCGGCGCGGCCGGCGCCGTACACGGCTCTCTCAAGGGCGGCGCGCTGACCACGACTTTCACCGCTTCTCAGGGACTTCTGCTGATGATCCCGAACATGTACAAGATTTCCGGCGAACTGCTGCCCGCAGTGTTCCATGTGAGCGCCCGCGCACTGGCCGCACACGCCCTATCGATCTTCGGCGATCATTCGGACGTGATGAGCTGCCGGCAGACCGGTTTTGCCATGCTGGCCTCCGCCTCCGTACAGGAGGTTATGGACCTCGCGCTGGTGGCGCACCTTTCCGCCATCAAGGGCAGCGTTCCGTTCCTGCATTTCTTCGACGGTTTCCGCACCTCGCACGAAGTGCAGAAGATCGAAATGACCGACTATGAGGACATGGGCAAGCTGCTCGATTACGACGCGGTCAAAAAGTTCCGCGCCCGCGCGCTCAACCCCGAGCATCCGCACCAGGGCGGCACCGCGCAGAACCCGGACATCTACTTCCAGGGACGCGAAGCCACTAACGAGTATTACAACGCCATCCCCGGCATCGTGCAGCATTACATGGACGAAGCCGCCAAGATCACGGGCCGCAGCTATCATCTTTTCGACTACGTCGGCGCGCCGGACGCGGAGAACGTCATCGTCGTGATGGGCAGCGGCGCGGACACCGTGGAAGAAACCGTAAACTATCTCAACGGCAAAGGCGAGAAGATCGGCCTGCTTAAGGTTCGCCTGTACCGCCCGTTTGCAATCGACAAATTCGTTGAAGCCCTTCCCAAGAGCGTTAAACGCCTCGCGGTGCTCGACCGCACCAAGGAACCCGGTTCCCTGGGCGAGCCGCTGTATCAGGACGTGCTCAACGCGCTGGTCGAAGCCGGCAAGACCGGCATCGAAGTGTTCGGCGGCCGTTACGGCCTCGGCAGCAAAGAGTTCACGCCGTCCATGGTGGACGCGGTGTATGCAAACCTCGAAGAAAAGCAGCCGAAGAACCACTTCACCGTCGGCATCGTTGACGACGTTTCCAACACCTCCGTCAGCGTCCGCCGCAAGGTCAATGCCGCGCCTTCGGGCACCATCGCCTGCAAGTTCTACGGTCTCGGTTCGGACGGCACGGTCGGTGCGAATAAAAACTCGATCAAGATCATCGGCGACCATACGCCGATGTACGCGCAGGGCTATTTTGCCTATGACTCCAAGAAGTCCGGCGGCCTGACCGTCTCGCATCTGCGTTTCGGCAAAAAGCCGATCCAGAGCCCGTACCTCATCGACTACGCGGACTTTGTGGCCTGCCATAACCCGTCCTACGTGACGCGTTACGCGGTTGCCGAAGGCATCCGCGAAGGCGGCGTGTTCCTGCTCAACAGCCCCTGGACGCTGGAAGAGATGGAGACCGAACTGCCCGCAACCATGAAGCGCGCAATTGCGACGCAGAAGCTGCGCTTCTATAACATCGACGCAATCAAGCTCGCCCGCGAAGTCGGCATGGGCGGCCGCATCAACACGATCATGCAGAGTGCGTTCTTTAAGCTCGCCGAAGTGATTCCCGTTGACGAGGCGATCGAATACATGAAAGCCGCCGCCAAGAAGTCCTACGGCAAGAAGGGCGACGAAGTCGTCAAGAAAAACTGGGACGCCATCGACATCGGCATGACCGCCATCGAGGAGGTTAAGTATCCCGCTTCCTGGGCGGAAGCCACCGAAGGCGCGGAGCCGATGAAGACCACGGACGATCCGTACTTCTGGGATTACATCCATCCGATCATCGCGCAGGAAGGCGACAAGCTGCCGGTCTCGAAAATGAGTCCGGACGGCACCGTTCCCATCGGCACCACCAAGTATGAAAAGCGCGGCATCGCCGTGGACGTGCCGAAGTGGATTCCCGAAAACTGCATCCAGTGCAACCAGTGCGCGCTGGTCTGCCCGCACGCGGTCATCCGTCCCGTGCTGGTCTCGACGGAGGAAAAAGCCGCCGCGCCCGAAGGCTTCATCACCAAGAAGGCCTTCGGCAAGGGCTTTGAAGGCCTTGAGTTCCGCGTCCAGGTCAGCCCCTACGACTGCACCGGCTGCGGCAACTGCATCGACGTTTGCCCGGCTAAGGTGAAGGCGCTCGAGTTCCGGCCGCTTTCGGACGCGATCGAGAAGGAAGAAGCCAACTGGGAATACGCCGCGAAACTGCCGGAGAAGAACGACCTGCCGCTCAACACCGCGACGGTCAAGGGCAGTCAGTTCAAAAAGCCGCTCTTCGAGTTCAGCGGCGCGTGCGCAGGCTGCGGCGAAACGCCGTACGTCAAGCTCATTACACAGCTCTTCGGCGACCGTATGGTCATCGCGAACGCGACGGGCTGTTCCTCCATCTACGGCGGCAGCGCGCCGACCTGCCCGTACACTAAGAACGATAAGGGTCAGGGCCCGGCATGGGCGAACTCGCTGTTTGAAGACAACGCCGAATTCGGTTACGGTATGCAGCTCGCCAACAAGCAGCGCCGCAACCGGCTGGTTGACATCGTAACCAAACTCATCGCGGTCGACTATACTTCCGAAGCGATTCGCGAAGCGGGCAAGGATTGGCTCGAACAGCGCGACGATGCAAAAGGTTCCCGCGCGGCGGGCGACAAGCTGCTTGCGGCCTGCAAGGAGGGCATCGACCTCTCCGGCACCGAGTGGGAAGAGCAGTGGGTAAAGAACGGCAAAGTCTGCGACTGCGACGCCTGCAAGCTCGCGACCGAAGTAATTGAAAACGCCGACCTGCTCACCAAACAGTCCATCTGGGTGCTCGGCGGCGACGGCTGGGCATACGACATCGGCTACGGCGGACTCGATCACGTGCTCGCCGCGGACGAGGATATCAACGTGCTCGTGCTCGACACGGAGCTGTATTCCAACACCGGCGGCCAGTCCAGCAAGGCGACCCCGACGGCCGCCGTCGTGAAATTCGCCGCGGCCGGCAAACGCACAAAGAAAAAAGATCTCGGCCTCATGGCCATGAGCTATGGCTATGTATACGTCGCCAAAGTCAGCATGGGCGCGAACCCCAACCAGCTGATCAAGGCCGTCAACGAGGCGGAAGCCTACAAGGGACCGAGCCTGATTATCGCCTATGCGCCGTGTATCAACCACGGCATCAACATGGGTCATTCGCAGATCGAGGAAAAGAAGGCGGTCGAAGCCGGCTACTGGCCGTTGTACCGCTACAATCCGGACCTCGAAGAACAGGGCAAGAACCCGTTCACGCTTGACAGCAAGGACCCGACGGGCAGCTTCCGTGAGTTCATCCTCGGCGAAGTACGTTATGCCTCGCTGAAGAAGACGTTCCCGGACGTTGCGGAAGGCCTCTTTGAGCGTGCCGAGAAGGAAGCCATGGAGAAGATCGACTACTACAAGAAGCTCAACACCATGGAATAACCGAATAAGAACGAACGCAAAGCGCCGCGCGGGTTTTACCGCGCGGCGTTTTAGGGTGTGTTTCTAAAATCACAAAAGCGCATTTCCGCCGCCTCGACTTGCATGTTTTCGTTGAAAAGCCTCGGCGCAGCACCACTGCTCCTGCGTTTATCGCCTCAATCTGCAAGCCGATCCAGCAAAACTGCATCTTCTAGA
>CAYTHS010000031.1:21284-22893 GCA_964437665.1 uncultured Oscillospiraceae bacterium | reverse complement strand
AAACCATGGGAAGTAAAAAAACAATCAAGGCGGTCACCGCGAACAAGCGCGCGCTGAAAAGAGCCGTTCTCATCACGACGTCTTATGCGGCTTTCGGCATTAGCTGGGTCGTGATAACGGACGTACTTTTCGCGCTGCGATATCCGCAAGGTGCAGAAACCTACTATACTGGCATTTTCAAAGGAATCATATTCGTTATCATAACGGCGCTTCTGATTTTCCTGCTTGCCTTCAATGGGTTCCGAAAAGAATTAAAAAATGCCATCGGGAAGGAAAAGAGTGAAGCGGCGCTCCGTCAGGCACAGCGGCTGGCGCATATCGGCAGTTATCGTTACGATTGCGCTTCTTGTCATATGGAATACTCCTCGGAAGCACAGCGTATTCTGGGATTCTCCGGGGATGCTGCTGCCGGCTCTCCCGAAGAGGCCTTTCGGCTGGTGCGCGCCGAAGATGCGGCAAGTGTCAAGGCAACGATTCAAGCTGCCGCGGCGGAACATACGTCCGCGGAGTTAACATGCTGGATTACTGACAAAAAAGGTAATAAACGGTACGTAAAAGTTCATTTTCAGCCTTATTATGGGGACGACGATTCGTTTTTTTATGCAAATGGCACCATTCAGGACGTCACAAAGCAAAAGCTGGCGGAGCAGGATGCAATGTTAAGCCAGAGTATCTATCAAGCGTTTATTGGTTCCTGCTGCGATTTTTTCTATATGAAGGACGAACGTTTACGTTATCTTGTTATGAACAGGCGTATGGCGGAGTATTACGGACTGCATTCGGAGGAGGAAGCCTTCGGGAAGGTAACAAGCGATATCATTTCCGATGAAACAGCGGAAACCTGGCATGAGCGTGACGCGATGGTTCGTGATTCCGGTAAATCAATGCGTGTTGAGGAGGCTGTTAACGGAGAAACGTTTGAGTCGATTATCTTCCCGGTGCAGCTTACGGAAGGCAGAGTCGGCGTCGGCGGCATTACGCGCAATATCACACAGCGGCATTTGACGGAGACGGCTCTTGCGAAAGAACGCGATCGTGCGGAAATGTATCTCGACATTTCCGGTATCATTTTTATTGCGCTTGATCTGGATGGGCGCGTCACGATGATCAACAGATTTGGGTGCTCCATTCTTGGACTGAACAAGGAAGATGTTATAGGTGAAGACTGGGTGGAACGCTTCATTGCGGCGGGATATAAGCATTCTGTGCGCGATATCATTGAGCGGCTTGGAAAAGACGAATACAACGGCTATATCTCTATGGAAAACCCGATTGTTGCAAGCGGAGGCGAAACGCGTATTATAGAGTGGAACAATGCAATCCTGTACGATGAAACCGGCGCTGTTTCAGGTGTTCTTGCCGCCGGGTTGGACATAACGGAGTTAAAACTCGCAATGCGCGCGCTGCGCGAAAGTGAACGAAGCAAATCGGTCCTGCTTGCCAACCTGCAGGGCGTTGCATACCGTTGTTCTTTCGACCGTAAATGGACCATGCAGTTTGTTTCACAGGGATGTTTTGCGCTCACAGGTTATCAGCCGGAAGAACTTCTTGGCAACGCAAAGGTTTCGTTTGACGATATTATATGTGAAGAATACCGCGAATATATCTG
>CAYTHS010000031.1:0-21274 GCA_964437665.1 uncultured Oscillospiraceae bacterium | reverse complement strand
GCGACTTCGGAAAAACGTTCCTGCCGTTATGAATATGAAATCTGCACTGCAGAAGGCGAACGCAAATGGGTGCTTGAAATCAACCAGGGTGTTTACGACGAGAAAAGCGAACTGCAGGCGCTCGAAGGGATCATTATCGACATCACGGAATCGAAAAAGCAGTTCCTGCAGATCCAGTATCTTAGTGATCATGATGCGCTGACCGGATTGTATAACCGGCAGTATTATGAAACGGCCAAGGTTGCGCTGGACCGCAAAGGCGAATATCCCTTTACGATTCTCCTTGCGGACATCAACGGCTTGAAGCTGATTAACGACGCGTTCGGCCATGACGCAGGTGATCGGATGATCAAGAAAACAGCCGGCATCTTAATGGAATGCAAGCGTGCGCAGGATACGCTTTCCCGCATCGGCGGCGACGAGTTTGCACTGCTCATGCCAAACGCAAGCATGGCCGACGCATACCGGATGATCGAATCGATAAAAGAAGCGTTTTCCGCTTACAACGCATCGCTTACTGATAAGGCAAAGGTCATCAGTCTGTCGATCGGCAGCAGCACGAAGACATGTGCGGAGATCGACGTAACGAAAGTGGAATACGATGCGGACGCAAACATGTCCATCAGAAAGTTGCTCGATTTAAAAAGCCATCACAATGCGGTACTTTCCTCGATTACGGCGACGATGTACGAGCGCAGCTACGAAACCGAATCGCACGCGGAGAGAATTTCGCAGATATGCGAGGCGATCGGAAGACGCGTTGGACTGCTGAGCAAGGAGATTGACAAGCTTCGCTTGTTTGGAACACTGCATGATATCGGCAAAATCGGCATCAGTGATCAAATCCTGAAAAAGCCCGGAAAGCTTACAGAGGAAGAATGGAAGGAGATGCGCAAGCATCCTGAAATCGGCTACCGTATTGCGATGGCGTCGCCTGATTTTGCACATATTGCCGACTATATCCTGACGCATCATGAACGTTGGGACGGAAGCGGCTACCCAAACGGGCTTTCCGGCGAGGAAATCCCGCTGCTTTCGCGGATTCTCGCCATTGTTGACGCTTACGACGCGATGACGCAGGACCGCGTGTACCGAAAAGCCATCCCCCGTGAAGCTGCTCTTGATGAAATCAAGCGTAGCGCCGGGACGCAGTTTGATCCGTCCGTCGTATCTGAGTTTCTTCTTGAAATGCAGAACTAGGGTGTGTTACTAAAGTCTGAAAGATGCAGTTATGCTGGATCGGCTTGCAGATTGAGACGAAAAACACAGGCGCAGTGGTGCTGCGGCGAGGCTTTTCAACGAAAATATGCATGTCGAGACGGCGGAAATGCGCTTTTGTGATTTTAAGAACACACCCTAATATGCGTTCTGCAGGGCGCGACGATACATGGCAAGCTAACCCAATCATTTTACGGCCCAAGACACGCGTTGAACGCCGGCATTCCGAATGAGATATTCGGCGGCGGATGCCGCCATCCGTATGAACGTCCATGTGACATAACTTCGCTTTCGCGGAGTTTTTATTAAACTTAATGGAATTCGTGAAAACAAGCGGTGTTCATGATAAAATATTATATTATATTTAAATGAATGTGGTGGTTTTTCAAGTACGGCTATTGGGGGGGGGGAAACCGTTTGAAAGGAATGACGCCCGAACGATATCGGCGTTGTATCAGGCAATGGGACGAGGTTTTCGCCCGGGAGTCGGATGACGTCCCCACTGCGCCTGAAACAGGAAATTTGGAATTGAACGAGGCTTTGTCATGGCTATGCAAACAATCCGAAACCGTGCTTGATTTTGGCTGCGGCAACGGCACGCTGCTGTTTTGCTGCGCATTGCTCGGAACAAAGCGGCATATCGGAGTTGACCTTTCGGCGCGGGCGGTCGAAAAAGCCACGCAACGAAGCGGCAGAATGCAAGGCGGCTCTTTTGCGTTTTTTCCCGGGGGCGTCGAACGACTCGAACAGATCGGTACGGGATCGGCGGACGCAATCATACTTTCCAACATTATCGACAACCTTTACCCGGACGATGCGGAAATGCTTGCTAAGGAATCCCGCAGGATACTCAAACCCGCTGGTAAAGTGCTGATCAAGCTGAATCCATATTTAACGAAACAGCAGATACGCCTTTGGAACGCAGATGTGATCGAGGGTGATCTTCTTGACGACGGATTACTGCTCCTCAACCGGACTACGCGAGAGTGGGAGACGTTTCTAAAACGGTTTTTTATGATAGAACGATATGTTGAACTCTGGTACCCCGCATACAAACAGACAAACCGTTTGTTCTATTTGCGCAGGCAGTGAAAAGAATCACGAGAAGCGCAAAGTCCTGACTATGTGTGCAGGCTGCTCACCGGGCCTGGTATATTACATGATAAAATCAAATATGTTTAGGACATGCGACACTTGCGGTACATACAGCAACACCTTGGAGGATGGCAAATGGCGGGAAGAGTCTCAATTGAAGTAAACAAGGGCCGAAACGCAGGGAAAAGGTACTCTTACACGGAAAAGGAGTCGCTGGTGTTAGGACGTAAGAAGTCCTGCGCGATTGCTTTTCCCGAAAAAACAGTATCACGGTATCATTGCCTGATCGACATCGCACCCCCAAAGATCATGGTGCGCGACTTTGGCAGTAAAAATGGAACATGGCTTAACGGAGTGATGATTGGCCAGCGTCCCGCCGGAATGACGCCCGAGGAAGCGCAGCGTACGCGGTTTAACGAGCATGTTATCAGCGACGGAGACATTTTGATGCTTGGACCCGACTGCGAACTGAAATTTTCCGTAGAAGTCCCGCCTGTCTGTGAGATGTGCGGAAGGGAGCTTGAAAACGGCGAGGTCTGCTCCGGCAAAGAAAAGAAGCGCATCTGTGAAGAATGCCTGCAAAAAGAGAAGGAAGCTGAACACAGGAAGAAGGAAGCGAAGAAGCAAGCTGAAGAAGCGCTTCGAAGGCATGCGCGTGAACAGCAAAAACTGGAGGAGGCACAATTACGCCGCGCCCGCAGCATTCGACGCTGCAGTGTCTGTGGAGCAGTGATTGAAGACGATCCAACAGCTCCAAACATCTGCAAAGAGTGCCGGCGTGATCCGATTAAACTGCTTGAATGCCTGATGAACCGTGCCAACGCCGGCGAAGAAGATGCTGCGGAATTGAAAGGCTATGAGCAGATTGAAAAGCTTGGGGAAGGGGGTATGGCTCAGGTCTGGCTGGTGGAGGAGCGCGCGAGCGGAAAAAGGCTTGCGCTCAAGCTGATGCTGCCGCAGGCGGCCAACGATCAGCGACGGCGCGATTTTTTTCTGCGAGAAGCAAGTCTGCTCGGACAGCTTTCGCATCGGCACATCGTGAAACAAATCGCAAACGGCGGGCTTGGCGAAACATTCTTTATATTAATGGAATACTGCGAAGGCGGAAGCCTTGATAAATATCTGCGGCGCATGGGTAACCGCTTAAGCATAGACGAATCTACGGACGTTGTGCTGCAGGTGCTCGACGGGCTGTCCTATGCGCACACGGCCGCAATCACGCTGCGTTCGCCGGACGGCGAGGAAATCAACGTCAGCGGCGTCGTGCACCGCGATTTTAAACCGGGGAATATTTTCATTCATAGAAGCGGAAGAAAAACCTCTTACAAAGTCGCGGACTTTGGGTTGGCAAAGGCTTTTCAATGCGCCGGTTTCACGAGCCACACGATGACTGGCGATTATTGCGGGACGTTTCGTTACATGCCGCGCAGTCAGATACTCAATTACCGTTATGCAAAGCCAGTGGTCGATTTATGGGCGGCGATGGCGACATATTACGGCATGCTCACAGGCTACCCCGTTCGGGATTTCCGAAGGGGCGAAGACTACGCCTATACGGTACTGCAGCGCGATCCCGTACCGATACGCGAACGCGATCCAAACATACCCAAAAAACTCGCCGCACTGATCGATTCAATTTTGATACCTTTTGATGAATGCGACAGTGACTGCATGTCCGCCTCTGAGCTTGGTGATGCAATCAGGGAGGCGCTCCGATGAAGAAAACCAGATTTGCCTATGATTTTCGTTTTGCCGGGATTACAGACGTCGGCAGAATGCGCACATCCAACCAGGATGAAGTCATTCTGGTTTCACAGCAAGGCTTCTTTGCCGTTTCGGACGGAATGGGCGGTCTGAAGGACGGCGGGAAAACTTCATCGATGATACGGGACGTTTTTCCGGACCTGTTTTTACACGTTGCCGAAGAAGCGGATATGGGAACGTCGATTGAAAACGCTGCCGAACTGCTTGAAAACTGTGTCGCTGTTCTAAGCGACAGCATCTACGAGTCCGGCAACGAAGGCCACGCAATCGAGTTTGGCGCAACGTTTTGCGGGGTCTGGCTTTTGTATGACAGCGCCCTGTTCGTGAACATTGGGGACAGCCGGGGATATCTTTTGCGGGGCTCCGACGGCTTGCTCAGGCAGGTGACCAGGGACCATAACCTTGCCGCTTTACTGGTAGAAAGCGGCGACCTCTCCAAAGAAGAAGCGAAGCGCCATCACACAAGCTCGCGAATCACGCGATTTATGGGTATGCCCGCTCCGGCTGCACCGGAGACGTTCGCCGAATACGTGGAACCTGGCGATACGTTGCTGTTTTGCAGCGACGGCCTTCACGGTATGTTGGAGGACGAACAGATTCGTGAAGTGCTGCTGAGGGGGATGCCGCCTGAACCGACCTGCAAAAAGCTGATTGAAGCGGCGAACGAAGCGGGTGGGCGCGACAACATATCGGTTGTCTGCGTACGGATTCGCAAGCGCGGTTTATTTTCCTGAAACGGCTAAAAGACAGATCGACAACAACCTGGGGGTTACAATGAAGCAAAGCAAAACCATGCAAAATGTGATGATGCGTGCCAGGGGCGAGGCGCTTAAGGCGAAACTGAGCGTTCCGCAGATGGAACATATCTATCTTGCGATTTTGAAAGTCTCGCAGCTTACTTCGGAACGAATTGCTCCTTCGTCTTCGGAACGCGATGCCATCGATGCGGAAATCATCGAATTACAGCAGATATTCAAGCGTGCCGGCGTCGACGCAAAATCCGCCGAAGTGCTGCTCAGGCCGCTTCTGCTGCACCCTGGCAGACAGCAAAACGGCGAACATGAATCCGGTTTTGATATTCTTTGCAAACAGGTGCATATTCCACCGGACGGCGTTATTACGGCTCCGGCACTGCTGAAGGTAATTTTAGATCATCCAACGAGCATCATTTCCATGGCCAACGGAGAAAGGGATATCCCGCCGATTGAGGAAGATATTTGGGCGGATGAGGAAACGCAGCCTGCAAATATGCCTGGCCCCCAAAAAGAACAAGGCCGTGAAGAACTTTCCATGGGAGCGGGCAGCAACAACGTGCGCAGCGGAGGGGCAGAAACGCAGCATACGGACCGGAGCGACGGGGCGAGTTTCCGGGAGGCAAGCGAACACGGCGGATTTGTCATGCCGGAAATGCCGGATTCAAGCGAATTCAACGTTTCGTCGCTGACCATATTCGACGTTTCGGACGTGCGGGAAAAGGAGCCGGAGGATTCGCAGCCCGATTTACACGATCCGAACCCGACAGGCGAACGAAACGGTGCTGAATCAAGTTCGGACGAAGAGCATCTCGAGCCGGAGCCTGCTCCACTGAAAAAACTGGAACCGAACGAAGAGACACCGGAGAAAAAACCATCTTCTTCCAAACGCGAAGGCATCGATCTGGGTGCAATATTAATGGAACTAAGAAACAAGCGGGAAAGCGGAGAGGATGCGCTGCCCGAGCCACAAGAAGAGGATTCGTACGAGCCAGACGCAAAACCCGCCATTGTTGATGAGCCGGAACCGGAGCCGGAAAAAGAAGTTCCGCTCGAACCGGAAAAGCCGAAGGAACGCACGGATGAGGGCGTTGACCTGCTTGCGATTATGCGTGAACTGCGCGAACACAGGGAAAACAGTGGGGACGACGATTCGGATGCGGAAGAGCCGGTATCGCAGAACAAGCATTCTCCTCAAAATCCCACACAAGGTACCGCGCCGCCTCCGCCGCACAATAAACCTGCTCGTGAGCAAAAGCGTGCATCGCGCGAAACTCCACAATCGAAAGTGAAGAAGACGGAATTCCTAGGTTCGACTTATTCCGGTGGTCTTGCCTACGCGATTACGATTTACACGGTTGCCATTGTGTTAACAGTCGGCCTTTTCTGGGGACTGTCGCTGATTCTTGACCGTTTTTATCATCCGGAGAACGTGGACCCCGCGTCATACAAATGGCTGTTTATGGTTGTCTATGTGACAGGCTGTTATTTCCTGCTCCGTATCATTCCGGGATTGTTCGGGCAGCGCTTCAAACCGTTTGCTTTGTTCCTGGATGGACTGCTGTTTTCGGCATACGTAGTCTATATGACGCAGACATTTCTGAGTACGGTTGCAATGCAGACGCAGCATGGCGATGTGTATATTAAAATTGCGGCGGGAATTTTCGTGCTCGGCGCTCTGATTCGCGCGAACGGGAAAATACGTATGCTTCCGGATACACGCGGGATTACGAAGGAAACACAGTATTGGGTCAGCAAACTGACCGGTTCGCCGGATAAGATTTTTTATTCGGGTGCGCTTATCACGTTGTTCGTGCCCGTTATCATCGGTACGGTCTACTGGATACTGAACATGCAGCCACACAAAAGCGTTTTGATCTATTTTTTCATAACTGGTTGGTTCCTGCTGGTGTTTTTACCACAGAGCCAGACACTTTGGTACAGCGAGTATTCATACGGAAACAGCAACGCGCAAATAAAACGCAAGGCGGCCTGCGAGGGATGGATGATGCAGATGATTCTGCTTTTCCCGATTGGCATGCTGATGTTTTTATCCTTGCTTTACGGATGGTTTCCGCTCCCGGTATGGGAGATCGTTCTGTTGAGCTTTTTCGGGCTGACATATGTGATTGGAACGATCAGCACGATTTCAAACGGCAAATAATGCGGCATAAAGTATCTGCGCGGCAGGACGCGGGTGGGAGATACAGGAGGGTTAATTCATGCAGACGGATGAATTAAGACGGGAATTTGCAAATGCAAAGCCGGAGGACGAGTTTTACACCGGACAAATGCTCGCCGGGCTTTATCGCGTGGAATCCAAACCGATTAAAGGCGGCATGGGAATGGTTTACCGCGTGCATCATAACGATTGGAACGTCGCCCTGGCGATGAAACGTCCGTATGAACGGCTTTTCACCTCGGAAAAGGCGCGTCGTCAGTTTATTGAAGAATGCAACGCCTGGATCGATCTCGGCGTTCACCCCAATATTGTGGTTTGTTATTATGTGCGTGAAATCGAAAAAATACCGTCGATTTTTTCGGAATGGATGGAGGGCGGAAGCCTGCGCGAATGGATTGGGCGGCGCATTACCGCAGCAGGCACGGGGCAGGATGCTTTCAGACCCGGCAGACTTTACCACGGGGGCGACGATGAGGTTGCCGAGCGTATCATGGATATTGCTATCCAGATTGCGCGCGGGCTGCACTATGCGCATAAACACGGGATCATCCATCAGGATGTAAAGCCGGACAATATCCTGCTTTCTGAGGACGGTGAAGCGAAAGTCGCCGATTTCGGCATTTCGCGCGCTCGGCATTCGGCAACGTCCGCAGTCAGTAGCACGCGTGTCGAAAAAGGCAAAACGCTGATGACCGAAGGGTTCGGTTTTACGATGGAATACTGCTCTCCCGAACAGATGGAAAAACGCATGGTCACGCGGCGCACGGATGTGTGGAGCTGGGCGTTAATGGTTCTGGAGATGTTCGTTCAGAACCGCTCGTGGGCGGACGGTACGGTCGGCGGATATGGCTGCAAACGGTATCTCAAACAGTCGAAGTATCCTGTCCCGCTTGGACTGGAGGACCTGCTGCAGCGGTGCTTCCACAACAACGAAGCAGACCGGCCGCACGATTTTTCGGATATCGAAATGGAACTTCTGGTTATCTATGAAATGACTTTCGGAAGGGAATACCCGCGCAGTTATCTGGAGGCGGTGGACGAAACAGCCGACTCGCTGAATAACCACGCTCTTTCCAATCTGGATATCGGGCAGCCCGCCGAAGCCGAGGGACTATGGCGGCATGCGCTTGCGATCGATCACAACCATCTGGAGTCGCTGTTCAATTCTTCGCTGCATGCATGGCGTAACGGCGTGATTGACGATGTTGAGCTGCTTCGCAGGCTGAATATGGCGGCGCAGAACCATCCGGGCGATCCTCGCGTCGAACTGATGATTGGGCAGGTGCATCTTGAACGCGGCGATAGAAACGCTGCAATCGAATATCTTAAGCGGGTCGCGGAAGGGGAGGAAACGTCTGTTGAAGCGAAATCATTTCTGAGGCTTGCCGAATCCATGCCGGACGACAGCGTTGAAAAGGCTGTCGCCTTAACGTCCGGCACAATCACGTCTTTCGATGTTTCAGCCGACGAAAAGCGCCTTCTGACCGGATGTGACGACCATGGGATCGTGCTTTGGAATCTTGAGTCCGGCGAGCAGACGGCATCGCTCATAGACCATCGCCGGGAAGTGCGCGCGGTGCGTTTTCTTGCGGACGGGCTGCACGCGGTGTCCAGCGGCGAAGACACCGACCATGACGCACGCTACTGGGACTTGGAGACAAATGCATGCCTGCGGCATTATAAGGGACATACCGATCAGATTCGTTCGCTTGCGGTTTCCCGGGACGGGAAATACACGCTTACCAGCAGCACAGACGGGGAGATAAGGCTTTGGCGAAATGAAACGGGCGATTGTGAGCGCGTTTATACCGAGCATAAAAAGCACTGCGCCGAAATGCGCTTTCTGCGGGACGACAAACGCTTTGTTTCCGGCTGTACGGACGGCGTCCTCAAGCTCTGGCAGATAGACCGTGACGAAAGCATCCGCACCTTTGAAGGGCATACCGGGCTCGTGCTGGCGGTGGAAGTATCGCGAAACGGTATGCGCATTGCGTCGGGCGACAATGCCGGCGAAGTGAGAATATGGGATACGGAGTCCGGCAAGTGCCTGCGCACGTTCAGCATCCATGCGGGAGACGTGGACGTCGTGCGATTCAGCGCGGACGGCAAACGGATCGTCTGTGCCTGCGAAGACCGGCGTGCGCGTATATTCGACGTGGAGAGTGGCTGCTGCCTGCGTACGTTCCCCCCGCAGAGCCGCGTACTGCGCCTATTAGAGGCAAACGACGACCTCACGCATGTTTATACGGCCAGCGGGAAAGAAATACTGCGCTGGCATAAACCGGTAAGCAGTTTTCACGCAGTTTGGGTGATGAGCCGTATCGTCTCCGCCGCTGAGCGTTTTGCACAGGAGGAGAGATTCCAGAATATTTTTGAAGAAGCGGAACGGGAACTGCGCGATAGGCATGTCGTACAATCGCTTTCGCTGCTGGACCAGGCGCGTGCGATCCCAGGGCATGAAGATGACGAGAAGTGTCTGTCGCTGAACGTCGCCGCCGGAAAATTTTGCAAACCCGTCTCGATCCGTTCGATTAAGGAGCGCCGGCAATACGATACGCATCCGCGTGCGGTACGCGCCGTTTCGCTCAGCGGGGACGGCGCGACGCTGCTTGCAGGTGCTGAGGACGGCAGCGTGAAACTGTTTGAAATGAAGCAGATGCGTTGCCTGCGTTCATTCGAGGGCCATACGGATAAGGTCGTTTACGCAGAACTCAGCGGAGACGATCAAAGGATCCTATCTTATGCAAAGGATCGCTCGCTTCGTGTCTGGGACGTAAAAAGCGGCGGACAGGTCTGTTCCATAACACCGTATGCCGACACCTATGAAGTGCTTGCGATCGCCCTGAACGCAAACGGAACCGTTGCCGCCGCGGCAGGCGACGACAAGAAGATTTATATATATACGACCGACACCGGTGAAAAATTTGCCGAACTGTCCGGTCACGGCGATACGATCAGTGCGTTGAGTATCAGTGCCGATGGAAAAACACTGCTCAGCGGCAGCTGGGACCGGTCCCTTCGCGTGTGGGACGTTGAAAGCGGGCAGATGGTAAAGACTCTGGAAGGACACCGGGACGACGTGCTCAGCGTTTGTCTGAGCGGGGATGGCAAAACGGCGCTCTCCGGCAGTTTTGACAAAACGATGATTCTTTGGGATTTAGAAAATGAAGCTGTCGTCCATACGTTTGAAAAACTATATGCGCCCGTCGTCAACGTAAATATCAGCGCTTCGGGCAGATTTTTATTTTCCGGTTATGACAAAGACGGGCGGATGGAGCTTTGGGACGCTGAGCAAATGCGAAGCATTCGGACGTTTACCGGTCATAAGGATGGCGTTTGCTTTTCGATCAGCGCAAACGCGCATATGGTCGTTTCTGGCGGGAAGGACGGAACGATCAAACCCTGGGAGATCGATTGGATATACGACTTCCCGGGATGGTCCGACTGGGACGCGCGGGCGCAGCCGCTTTTCGAACAGTTCGTCCGTCTTCATGGGGAACAGAGTGAGGCGCAGGTTCAGCTTTTGATGAACACGCTGCGCAATAACGGCTTCGGATATCTGCGCGAATCCGCTGTCCGCAGAAAACTAAGAGAAATCTACCAGAGCGCAAGATAAGCATGTATGCTGCCGAATGAAATCAACGGAGGAATGAAATGGAATTCAATACGCCTATGCGTTTCGTCATGGTCCGCGCAGCCGCGGAAGTCAACGCTTCCAAAGCGACAAAGATGTTTCCGGAACATGTGTTCCTCGGGATTCTGAAGCTTGCGGAACTGAAGACGGAGGAGTTTGCGCCAACGTCCAAGCATACGGAAGAATCCGACAAGGACATTAAAAAAGTGCGCTCGCTTCTGCGTGCGAAAAAAATCGACACCCAAAAAACACGTGTGCAATTGCGGCGAATCCTGAGTTCCTCCCCGCCGGAAGGCGACGCGGAAGGAATGATTGCGGTTTTAATGATGAATGCAAGCCGCGGTCAGGATTTGATAACTGCCGAAGCCGTTACGACCGAATTGTTTGCAAGGCCTACGTCAATCCTTCGTTCACTTCTTGCAAAACCGTGTCAGGCTGGTACGGAGGAAGATGCATCCGGAGACGACATATCCGAAGCGCACGCAGAAAAATCAGACGAAATGGACATTTCCTATCTGCCAATACTGACCGATCGTGTCCGAGGAATGCGTTATGCGCTGCTCAACACGGTGCTTGGGCAGGATCACGCCGTCCATGCGTTTGCAGAAGGCGTTTTCAACGCGGAGGTCATCGCCGCATCCGATGAGAAACGGAAACGTCCGCGAGCGATCTTTGTGTTTGCCGGACCTCCGGGCGTCGGTAAAACGTTTTTGGCCGAGCAGGCGTCTCAAACGCTCAAACTGCCGTTTAAGAAGTTCGAAATGACCGCGTTCGCCGACGAACTGGGCGTCAATGTGCTAATAGGCTTTCCGCCAAGCTTCAAGGACGCGAAGGAAGGCGCTTTGACCGGCTTTGTTGCTGAGAATCCGCACTGTATCCTTCTTTTTGATGAAATCGAAAAAGCAAACGCTAAAGTCATCCACCTGTTTCTTCAGATACTCGACGCTGGAAACCTGCATGATGCGTTCAACGACACGGACGTTTCTTTTCGCGACTGCATCATAGTTTTTACCACAAACGCCGGAAAGCAGCTTTACGAAGGCGAACACAGGATCAACGCGGCGGGGATCCCGCGTCAAACGATTGTCAGCGCGCTGGAAACGGACAAGGACCCCAAAACCGGGCTTGCGTATTTCCCCCCGGCAATTTGCTCCCGTCTTGCAACCGGTTATCCGATTATGTTCAATCATCTTCAGGCGCACGATTTGGAACGCATCATAGCCAACGAACTCGGGCGGCTCTGCGCCCTGTTTGAAAAACAGTATGGCATCAAGGTTGAAATGCAACCGTTGGTTGCCACGACGCTGCTTTTTGCCGAAGGAGGCCAGGCCGATGCGCGGACAGTTCGCGCACAGGCGGAGTTGTTCTTTAAAAGCGAGGTATTCAAGCTCTGCCGGCTCTGGAGCCAGGAGAGTTTTGAAGAGGCGATTAAAGGCGTCGAGAAGATAGAATACAAAGTGGAAGAAGACGCGATCACGCCGGAAGTGAACACGATATTCCGTGCGTGCGATACGCCCGAGGTGCTGATCTTCGGTAATCCCGGCTTTGCGGAACGCTGCCGTGCGGCGCTGCCGAATATCCGCTTTCATAATGCGGAAACCGACGATGCGGCGTTTCAAATCGCAGGCAAGGAAGATATCACGCTCGTGCTGATGGATATCGTAACGCGGGCCGCGTTGCTAGGGGACGAAAACGAGGAAACGGATTTTGCAGAGGACCCAATGCAGAGGGATAAGACCGCGGCTGCGTTCGACAATGTGCCGATCGCGTCTATGTCGCTCAAAACTGCGCGTACATTCTTTCGTAATATCCGCGAGCGATTCCCTGAGATGCCGGTCTATCTTCTTGAAACAGAGTTTCTTGTGATCGACAGCGAACTGATGACGTCCTTCGCGCGTGCGGGCGCCCGTGGGAAAATGACGATCCCGTCCGGCGATATCGGTGTGTTCGGCGAGGAACTCCTGCGTATCTGCGGGCAGGTTTATATGCAGGAGTCCGCGGCGAAACTGTACGCCGAACGCAAAGTGCTGTATTACGAAACGGCGCCGATTCTCTCGCAGGATAAAAAAACAGCAACGATACGTATCCGCGATCTTTCACTCAAGCGGGCAGTTTCCGCGGAGGACGCGGGAGAAGTCCTCGATGACGTTGAAAAGCCGAGTGTACGTTTCGAGGATGTGATTGGTGCGGCGGATGCGAAAGATGAGCTGACATTTTTCGTAGATTTTTTGAAAAATCCGAAAGCCTTCGCCGCAAGGGGGCTGAAGCCGCCTAAGGGAGTGCTGCTATACGGGCCTCCTGGAACGGGGAAAACCATGCTTGCAAAAGCCATGGCCGGGGAGTCTAACGTGGCGTTCATTCCAGCCGTGGGAAGTGCGTTTGTAACAAAGTATCAGGGAAGCGGTCCAGAGGCGGTGCGCGCACTGTTTCGCCGGGCCAGACGGTATGCGCCCGCTATCATATTCATCGACGAGCTCGACGCGGTTGGGCGAGCGCGCGGCAACACACCTTCCGGTTTTTCTGGGCACGGCGAGGAGATGACGCTCAACGCGCTGCTTGCGGAGATGGACGGGTTTTCGGTCGATCCAAAACGGCCTGTGTTCGTGCTTGCCGCTACGAATTTTGACGCCGAAGAAGGACAGGGCGGCATCGGTGCGATCGACGCGGCGCTCGCAAGACGGTTCGACCGCCGCATCCGCGTGGATTTACCGAACAAGGAGAACCGAAAGCAGTTCCTGCAGCGTATGCTGAAAAAACAAAAAGGCGCGGAAGTCAGCGAAAACATGATCGAAACGTTGGCGGGACGCAGCGCAGGGTTGAGCCTTGCAAATTTAGCTTCGGTGCTCGACCTTGCGGCACGTATGGCGGCGAAAAAGAACTGTGCCGTTACGGACGCGATACTGGACGAAGCGTTCGAACTTACCAGGCATGGTGAGAAAAAAGACTGGGGCGAGGAATATATCGAACGTGTCGCACGACACGAAGCCGGCCATGCATACCTTTGTTACAAGGCCGGTAAAACGCCCGCGTATCTCACGATTGAGGCTCGCGGAGGTCACGGTGGTTATATGGAGCACGCCGACGCAGAGAGTCAGCCGCTTTTGAAAAAGGATGAATTACTTGGACGTATCCGCACGGCGCTCGGCGGACGCGCGGCGGAGTTGGTGTACTATGGCGCGGCTGACGGCGTCTCCACCGGCGCGTCGGGAGATTTGCAGAACGCGACAAAAATTGCGCGCGCGATGATTTGCAGTTATGGCATGGATGAGAAGGTGGGGCTTATTGCACTCACTCCGGAAGAAGCGCAATCCGGACCGATGGCGAAGCTCGTCAGTGAACGTATCAATGAGATTTTGAAAGCAGAATTGCTTGTCACCGTAAGGACGGTCGAAGCGGGCCGAGAAAAAATCGACAGGCTTGTAGAACGGCTTATCGAAAAAAATAAACTTACGCGAGAGGAAATGGAAGCGCTTCTCAAGGATTGAAGAAATTCGGCGTCACAGAAACTGGGGTCTCCCCACCGGGGAGACCCTTAAATCTCAAAGGATCAATTGTATGGGATACGCATTTTTTGTTACTCGCTTGCGGAGTCCGGGTTTAATGAATCGTACAATATGATTCGTCTCATAGATTCATAGATTCATAATTGAGAAGGGCGTGTATCGTAACTCCCAAAGCGCATTTCCGCCGTCTCGACATGCATATTTTCGTTGAAAAGCCTCGCCGTAACACCACTGCGCCTGTGTTTTTCGCCTCAATCTGCAAGCCGATCCAGCAAAACTGCATCGCTTAAGCTTTAGAAACACAACCAACATGGCCCGTCCCTAAGGAAGGCCATGCATTTTTCAGTTGCAAATTACTACTGATCCGAACCTGGTTTCACAAGGAACAACACGCCGAGCGTGTTCGGTCCGCAGTGCGAGCTGATGGTACAGCTCGCGTCCGTATCGTAAATCTCCTTAAACGGCTGAAACTCCCGGATCTTAGCCGCAACGCGCTCGGTCAGCGACGGATCGTCCAGCAGCGAATGCGTGATAAACACACGGTCGAGCAGAATATCCGTGCGCCCTTTAAGCTGATCTTCAACATATCGCATGATAGCGGATTCAAGCTTGCCGAAATATTTTTTGCCGACAACCATGCTGCCCTGTCGGTCGTTTTTTACCAGAATCGTCGGTTTGATATTCATCAAAGCCGCTCCGATCTGTGTTATGCTCGAACAGCGTCCGCCAGCACGCATAAACTCAAGCGTATCAAGAATGAAGCTTGCGCGCGTATCGGGCTGAAGAGCGGTTACTTCCTCGTATATCTGTTCGATCGTCATTCCCTTATTCATGCGCTCGCCGGCTTCACAAACCAACAGTCCGAAACCGGTGGAGAGCGAACAGGAATCGATCACAAAGATACGTCCTTCGCCGGAGAGCATTTCAGCGGCAATCTTCGCGTTTTGATGGCAGGACGAGATGCCGGACCCGAGAGAAATATGCAGCACGTCGTAACCCTGCTGCAAAAACGGTCTAAAGTATTCTACATACTCTTCCGGATTAATTGCAGCGGTTCTTGGAAGGAGCTTGTGGTCCCACCAGGCGCGGTAAATCTCCGCTGCGGTGATATCCATGCCGTCGGTATATTGTTTTTCATCCAGGATGATATGCAATGGGAAAAGAGAGACCTGGTAACGCTCCTTAAGAACGGGGCCTATATCGCAAGGCGTATCCGCGCTCAGCAGTATTCTTTGATCAGGCATTTCTTATCGTACCCCCTTTTGATCACAGTTCGTAATATTTTAGCAAAGCAGGAATCGCTCCGTCAATTCACATTCCTGCTTAAATGGTAAGTTTTACAGCTTTTATCCGAGCAATAATCAATTAATACTATATTATTGTTTATTATGCAACACAATAAAGCTGCGAATTATTCTAAGCCGACGTGTGTTTCAAGAATGTTGCCAGAGAAAGCTAGAGGCAGACCCAGAGTAAAATAACGCGGTTTCAGATATATCTTATCGTGCTCTTGGAAACTCTCGCTTGCATGCAATAACGTGTTGCCCAAGTTTCGGTTGAAACTCGGTTGAAACAAAGCTATACCAAACGCAGCGGGGGGGAAATACATGTTTGCGCAATTCCCGCACACGAAAAAACATCGCATAAAGCCATGAAAAACAGGGAGAGAGATAGCTCTTGTGCGCAGTACGTACTATTCGGCCCGTCTTATTTCATACAGACTCGAACCGAAGTCTCCAAGCATACGCACATGGGTATTGTAGCCTGTGCCGATGAATTGATTGTTCAGGTGCAGTCCCTGCATCAATGTGCTGCCATCGGCCGAGTAGGTCTCTACACAATCGGACAATGCGTACAGACGGTCGATCCAGCGGATAAGCGGGCCGTTAGGGTTTACATCAAAGGGCAGGATATGCTTCAGAAGCGAGCCGAAGCGACGCACAAAGATGCGCTGCGGCTTGGTTTGAACGCAATACTGGGCTTTTTGCTGCAATCCTGAAAGCGGAAGGATATCGTTGCCCTCGGCGGCGTGTACGGCAGTTTGGAAAGCGCCTGCAACGGAAATGGTTTCGTCTTCGCTCACACACTGCCAGTAAACTTTATTGTCTTTATAGGAATAGTGACGGATGAAGCGACCGTATTGAAACACCCGGCGGTATGCCCGATAAAACTTAATCTGGTCGCGTAACTCTTTACGCTCCAGTCTTGTAAGATGCTTCAGGTCCAGTTCATAACCAAGACAGCCGAAACATGCGACGTTAAAACGCGTGGACAAAGCGCTCTGCCGAAGCGTTTGCTGGTTAGGCGATGCGGAAACATGCGCGCCGATTGAAGAAAGCGGGTAAAGATAACTCAGCCCGGACTGGATGGAAAGCCGCTCGATCGGATCAGTGTCGTCGCTTGACCAGACCTGCGGCGAATAGCAAAGCATCCCGAGATCGAATCGGTTACCGCCGCTGGAACAGGATTCCAGCAGGATATGCGGACGCGGCCGGAAAATACGGTCCAGTATGTCGTACAGGCCGAGGATGTAACGGTGACAGAACTCTCCCTGACGAGAAAGAAGCGGGGAATACGCGTCGCTGACATGCCGGTTCATGTCCCACTTAACATAGTCGATGTTCGCCTCGTCGAGGATGCGGGAGACGTTTTCGACGATATAATCGCGTACAAGCGGGTTGCAAAGGTCTAAAACAAGCTGGTTCCTTCCAAGAAGCGGGACTCGCTTAGGCGTGGTGACGGCGTATTCCGGATGTGCACGGAACAGCTCGCTGTCCTGGTTTACCATCTCCGGCTCAAACCACAGACCGAATTTCATACCGAGAGAATGTATCTTTCTTGCAAAGGAGCGCATGCCTCCTGGAAGTTTTTTTTTGTTGACGCTATAATCGCCAAGTCCGGCCGTATCGTTATTGCGTTCGCCGAACCATCCGTCGTCAAGTACAAATAACTCAACACCAAGACGCTTTGCCTGACGCGCAAGGCGAAGAAGTTTGCCGCGGGTAAACCGGAAAAAACATGCTTCCCAGTTGTTGATCAGCACAGGGCGTTCTTTGTCTTTCCAATCCCCGCGGACAATATGGCGATTGACAAAGTCATGGAAATTTGCGCTTAAACCATTAAATCCGGTATCGGAAAACGTCATTACGGCTTCCGGCGTTTCAAAACGCGCTCCGGAAGAAAGAGACCATTCAAAGCAATGCGGATTTATTCCGATCTGCACGCGTACAAGGTCATTTGGACTACGTTCCGCCAGCCCAAGGTGATTGCCGCTGTAAACGAGGTTAAAGCCGTATACGGCGCCGTGCGACTCGCACGCGCCATCCTCGAACAGGAGGAATCCCGGATTATGGCGGTTGCTCGAAGCTCCTGTGACGGAAGAATTGACGAATTGGCCGTACTGCAGTTTGCGGTCGTGCCGGTGTGTTTCCTTTATCCATGCGCCGTCGAACGTTGCAAGCGAAAAGCCGCGGTTCTCCATGTCCAGCTGCAGGCTCATCAGACGGCGTATCGTGATCGTATCTTCGCCAAGGTTGCAGAGTACAACCCTGCGCGTAATTACGTCCGTTTCGTGAAACGTCGTATAATACATAAGCAGTTTTACGCCTGAAGCACCGTCCGCAAGCGTGATTTCCAATGTTTCCGCTTCGTTCTCTTGGCAATATGCCGAAGGAAGCGTGTCCGGCGGGACGCACCCCCGAATGATGCGATGCGATTCATAGATGAAATCTGTTCGAAACGTACCGTCTCCAAGTTTGATTTCAGAAGGCGTTTGCCGGTAATCGCCGCACCCGACGCCGGACCATTCAAGCGGAATCGTGTCCAGACAGTACGCCGGATCGCGTTGCGTATCATAGAGCACGGAACTGCCTGTCTGAATCGACTGCTTGGTCAGAAGTGATTCTACGGAACCGGCCTCGATTTTCGCACCATAATAAACGTGCTCTGGATGCCCGAACTTGCCAATGCGAAGCACGTAACTTGTGTGTTTGGTTTCAAGAAAAAAAAGGGGGTACTGATCGACTATCATACGTGCGCCTCGCTGCTGAGTTTAATACTGTTAAAATAAGTAGCTTTTTAGAACATTTTATCCGGTTAAACTGATTGCGTCAACGCAATTAAGGATTACTTAAGAGAATATACGTTTATGAAAACCGTAATAATTGTGAAGAAAATCCGATCTCACTGTGAAAACCGCGCCATAATTTCATATAAGATCCGTTGACAAAGGCCGTCGCGTATTGTTAAATGGTAGCAATACGAAAGGAAAGGGATTTGGGGAATGGAAAGTAAGCTGAAGAAAAAGTATGGCCTGTTTACCGCTATTTCGATGGTCGTGGGGATTGTCATCGGAAGCGGTGTGTTTTTTAAGGCCGAAAAAATCTTAAATGTTACTGGGGGAAACCTTCCGCTCGGTATTCTTGCTTGGGTGGTAGGCGGCATAATCATGATGGTGTGCTCGTATGTTTTTGCCGTTATGGCGACAAAATACGAATACGTTAATGGTGTTGTGGATTATTCGGAAGTGACCGTAGGCAAGAAATATGGCTACATGATGGGCTGGTTTTTTGCTACAATCTATTATCCAACGCTTACAAGCGTGCTGGCCTGGGTTTCTGCGCGCTATACCGCAGTGCTGTTCGGCTGGTCGATCGTCGGACCGGAATGCATGGTAATTTCCGCGTTCTTCCTGATCGCAAGCTATGCCGTAAATGCACTTTCACCTAAAATTGCGGGAAAATTCCAAGTGACCACAACGGTTATCAAGCTGATCCCGCTGCTGCTCATGGGCGTCGTTGGCCTGATCGTTGGTCTTGCAAGCGGTATGACAGTAGAAAACTTCTCAAACGCGGTTACGGAAGTTACTTCAAAGAGCGGCGCGCTGCTTACGGCGGTTTGCGCAACGGCGTTCGCCTATGAAGGCTGGGTCATTGCAACCAGCATAAATGCGGAACTGCGCGACGCAAAGAAAAACCTTCCGATTGCGTTGGTCCTCGGCGCACTGATCGTCATCGGCGTTTATATTCTTTATTATGTCGGTCTTGCCGGAGTGATTCCTAATGCGACACTCATGGAGAACGGACAGGAAGGCGCGAAGCTCGCGTTTGCCGGACTCTTCTCAAATGTTGCAGGAACGCTTCTGTTTGTGTTCGTCATCATTTCCTGCCTGGGGACGCTTAACGGTCTCATGATGGGCTGCACGCGCGGGTTTTACTCGCTCGCCGCGCGCAATGTCGGTCCGCATCCGGAAACCTACAGTGAAATCAGCCCGAAGACCAACATGGCCACAAATTCTTCGGCGCTCGGCCTTCTGCTTGCGGGCGCTTGGCTACTGTACTTCTACGGTGCAATCTGCACGCAGATTTCCGGTACCCCGGTCTGGTACGGACCGTTCTCGTTCGACTCGTCCGAACTGCCGATTATCACAGTATACGCCATGTATATCCCGATGTTCGTTATGTTTATGGTAAAAGAAAAGGACCTTGGCTGGTTTAAGCGGATCCTTATGCCGGTGCTTGGCGTAATTGGATGTCTATTCATGGTTTATGCCGCGATTGTCTCGCATCAGATGGCGGTCGTTTGGTACCTTGTCGTTTTTGCCGTTATTATGATTATCGGCGCTTTCTTCGGGAAGGTGAAAAAACTCGACGGCGAACTGTAAACCGCGCATATAACGAGCAGCCCGTCTTACGGCGGGCTGCCCGCTTTTATTCATGTATGTTACTTGGGTAAGTTATTTGGGGGCATAAGGGCGGCGAAGGATATCTTTTCGAGACAACCCGTTTTTTTTCGCGGCATAACGCCAACCAAAATCCCCCATCCGAAAATAAAGCTTTCGCGGGAACTTTACTTCGACATACACGTTGGCATGCGGCTCATCGGCGCAAGCGAGAGCATCTTTTTGAATTTGATCGAATGCATCCCTGATTTTCCAAAAAAATGATTTCATAAAAGTCGCTTTGGGAGCGCTCAGCACAATTCCTCCTCCGCCGATTAGAATACCGAATCGAAAACGGGCGTGAACCGCAGCGGCGAACCGGGCGGCCACGCGAACGGATTCCTCGTTGATATCAGATTCCGGAAAGCCGCAGTTGACGACGGCATATACGGAACGCAGACGGCTTTCATTTTCATGATTGCAGGCATAAACGGCAAAATCCTGCAGAAACCGCGTCAACATTCCGGGCAGGCAGAAGAAGTACAGAGGAAAGGCGATAAGCAGCGCGTCGGACCGCAGGATCGTGCGGTACGCTTCTTCTACAGACCCGTTGACAAGGCTGCTTTGTGCATCGACCTTGTAAACGCGCAATCCTTCGGAGGAAAACTGTGTCTCCGCCAAATCGCATAGAAACCTTGAAACGGACGGTTTGACGACTGGCTTTGGACTGCCGGAAAGAAGCGTTATGGTTCTTGAAGATTCGTTTGTTGGTTTTTTCATAAGGAACCACTCATCCTTTCCAGTTTCAGGTCGCTGAGCTCCGCTTTGAGCCGTTCGGCGTTTTGCCAGATCAACGTTTCAATACCAGATCGATGTTTCTGTGTGATATCACAGAACAGCGTTTCGTCCTCGGCTTCGAGATGCTCTCCGTAACCGATCATAATCTGTTTCGGATACGATGCGTAACGGGCTGGATGCATCGAAGATCCGTCCGAACGGGTGATAAAATATGGGAGCATGTTCGGAAGCCAGCGATCGATTACATTTTTCATGTTCGCAGAAAATTGTCCGAAAATAATTGGGCAGAGATAGACGGTTACGTCGCTTTGCATCGAGCGGCTGTTTATTTCGGCTATAGCGTCATGCATTACGCATTCGCCCGGCGTTTGAATCCAGCAGCCAAAACATCCCGCGCAGTTCTTGAGTTCTCCGCGTGCAACCGATTTTTGTTCAACGGCAAACCCGTTCTCATGCAGAAATTCTTTGAGCGTATGCACAGCGGAGCGGAACTGTTGCGTGGCAAAATCTGCATCCGAAACAATATAAGCCTGCATCTATTGCTCACCTCTATAGTATATTTTCTTAAACGTATGAAAAAAGGGACGTTCTGTCAAGTAAAATATCCTTGATATTAGGGTGTGTTTCTAAAGTCTGGAAGATGCAGTTTTGCTGGATCGGCTTGCAGAT
>CAYTHS010000030.1:16965-22985 GCA_964437665.1 uncultured Oscillospiraceae bacterium | reverse complement strand
ATGAATCTTGTAACCGACATCAGCCCGCTTGCCGGACTGACGAAACTCGAATACCTGAACTGCTGCCGTAACAGTTTTACCGATATCACCCCGCTGCTGGGTATGACGCAGCTTAAGATGCTGTGGATCGCCAACAACCGGCAGATTGAAAAAGACGATCTGCAGAAGCTTCGGGATGCGCTGCCGGACTGCAATATCTGCACCTATGCGGAGCATTCAACTGCCGAGGGCTGGCGGGATAACGATATGTACAGAGAATTTCAGGTAAAATTCGGTCTCCCGGTGCTGGACGACTGATTGCAGGGAATCGCCCCGAAAAGGAGAATAATCTATGCAACTCAAACCGCGCGCGCTGTCGCTTCTGCTTGCGCTTCTTCTGGTTCTTGCGGGAATTCCCGCCGCTTCCTACGCAGAGGAGGCCGAAGCGGCGGCGGATCTGACGGCGGCGTGCGTTTTCACTTTACCGGATGCGGATGCGGACAAGACGTACAGAATCACAGACGAATATGTTGAAAGTTATCTTGTGATTCCAGCCGAAGAATCGGTCGGGATTTCTTTTCCGGCGGAAGAAACTGTGCAGGGGCTGTATCTGGAGTGGTTTTCTCTGCCCGGGGCATATACCGTCGAGCAGTACGGCGTTTCCGGCGAACTGCTCGACGCCGCAGAAATGCAAAACTACATTAACTGCTATTTCCCGCTGACCGCCGCCGCGGCTTCGGTAAAAATTATCTGCGGTTCGCAGGCCGAGCTTTCATCGGCTGTCGTCTACGGGCAAGGGACGCTGCCTGAGGGGATCGAGCAATGGGGACCGACACTGGAAACGGCCGACTTGCTTTTTATCGCTTCCACGCCGGAAGCTGCGGTTACGGATTTTTATGCGCTGATCGCGTTGTATACGGTGGAGCATCAGATCCCGACGGTGCTGAGCGTTCTTGAACCGGAAAGCCGGACGGAGCAGGGAGAGTTGCTTGCCGGGCTTTGGCGGATGGGCGTGCGGACCTATCCTGTTTTCGGTGATTTTTACTGCGTCAACAACGACGCTTATCAACGCGTGCGTTCGTCCTGGGGCGTTGGCGCGACGTACTCTTATGTGGAGGATGAGCTTTCCGGCTATGGCCAGAAAATAATTGTTACGCATGAACCGGAGGAAACGGCCTTCAACGGAGCGGCGCAGTTTGTTGCCGAAGCTGTATTGGATCTTGTGGACGACGGGGATGATTTTGAAGCGCTGCAAAAAGTCTATTGCACGGCCTCTGAGGACGGGACGACAAAACCGGACTTTGCACAGGCGCTGATTGCGTTCGAAGGTATGAGCGTACTCGACGCGGCAAACGACGCGTATCGGGAAAACGAAGATATGCGCCGGTTCCATAAAACACTGACGCCGGCCTCGGAATTCCGGCTGGCATATTCGGCAGTTGGGGAGGATGCGGCGGGAAACGATCTTTTTGAAAACATCGATATGGCGCTGCTGACGAATTATATCGACCTTACGCCATCACCGACGCCCACGCCCGAACCGACGCCGACGCCTGAGCCGACGCCCACGCTTGCGCCAACTCCAACCCCGCAGGCAACGGTATCTTTGGAGGACATCGACGCGGCTGCCGATGAAATAGAGCTGTATGTGGTTCTCGGTATGTTTGCGACGCTCTTACTGGGCATCGTTGGCAGTATCTGGATCGTGGCGGCGTCATATCGGTATCTGAGCGTGCGTTATGGCGCGGGGCGTGCGGCGTTTACCGCGTTGCTGCCCGTTTTGATTGCGGTCGTGCTTGTGGTTGTTTTCTATTTTGCGATGCATCCAATATTGATCAGAACGCTTGCCGAACGCGATATAGCCGAGCAGGTGGCTGCGGCGACGCCGGAAACGACGCAGGCATGGACACCCTCGCCTGAACCGACAGCAACGCCGGAAAGCACGCCTGAGGCAGCGACGGAGGATGAGGATGGATCCGCGGAAACGGGCGGCGTGGCCGACGATCAGTATTATCGTTCTGAAGACGATCCGGAGGAAGTGATCGTCGTCGATCCGGAGGCGGGGCACTGGGAATACCGAACGGATACGCTTTCTATCATAATCGAACGTCGGGTTGTGGAAGAACCGAAACTGAACCGGTATTATATTGCGCATATCCGCATGCGAGGCGAGGACGGCTTCCGAACCGTTCAGGCGGCGGAGAACCGGAACGGCATGGGTGCGATTCATCCTTGGATTCTTGCGCGGGATACGAAATCCGTGTTAATGATTACGGGAGACAACCTGATCGAAAGCGACGCGGGTTATAAGGGCCTCCTGATTCGCGGCGGCATCGTATTTCAATATAGCTCCGCGTTCGGCTGTATGGCGATGTATCCGGACATGACCATGCGTTTGTTTGAGAAAAAGACCGTCGGGGTGGACGATTTGCTTGAGGACGGCGTTCGGGACGTATTTTCGTTCGGGCCCGTTCTGGTGGAGGACGGCGTGGTCAACGAAGCTTCCGGAGAACACCGCCTGAGCCGCAGGGACAATCCGCGTACGGGCATCGGCATGGTCGAGCCGGGGCACTTTGTGGCGATTGTCGTGGACGGTCGTCAGCCGGACTACAGCGTCGGGATGTTCCTTCCGGAATTTGCCGAGTTGTTTATCGAAGAAGGGTGTACCGTTGCGTATAATCTGGACGGCGGTGTTTCGGCGTGTATGGTTTTCATGGGCGAACAGCTTAATCGGCATGGCAACAAGCGTGTAGGCACCTATCAGGACACCTATCAGAGGCGGGTGCCGGACGGTCTCGTATGGGGGTATTCCGATCAGGTGCCGAGCGCAGACGAGCCTGTCTATAACACGGGGACAAGCGAAACGGCGACGCCCTGACGGATGCTGCCGCATTCTTGCAGGCACGGGCGCTGTCCGGACAGGATCGTTATGCAAGGACGACTGGGCCTCTTGTGGCGTTACCGGGCTGTAGCGGAGTGCAGCGGCTGGACCGGCCGACTGCGATTGGAATTCGGAAAAGCCGATTTGAATTTTCGACGTATCACAAAAACGCCGCCGACTGCGGCGGTATTAAGCGGTATCGTATTATGCCGTTTGAAAAGCGGGAAAAGCCGGCGGGCGTCCGCTGTGGGAGTGCAAACGATCGCCGTGGTGAAACATGACGGCGGAGAATTCGAGTATAAAAGGACAGCCAATTAAAAAGCGGAGCCGATACGCTCCGCTTTGCAGATATGACGTTTAACGGTAATGCCTGCGTCTGCGTCCGCCGGAGCGGAACTGCAGCATGAGCAGCACAACGGCGAACAGCACAACGATCCCGCCGCAGATATATACCCAGGCGTAAGTGCTGTTGGAAACCGGTTCCAGCAGTGTCTGAGACGCTGTGGACTCAAACGGTTTGACGCTGCCGGCGTGCTGAACGGAAGTTTCCATGTAGTTTTCGTCCCCCTCACGACTGACCTTGAGAGAATACTTCTCATGTTCCCGCGCTGTCACGGTGACGGTGTAAGTCCCCGGATTTGCTGCATCCGCAGCGGTGATTTTGCAGCCGCTGGTCTCAAAGCTGACCGCGCCGGTGCCGTTGCCACCGGAAAGAGCAATATCGAATGAATCCCCGGAGTATACGCTTTCGCTCCAGCCGGAAACAATCAGCGCCGCCTGATTTGCTCCCGAAGTCGTGCCGGCGGCCGTTTGCTCTTTTGCCGGCTCAAAGCTCGCGTCCGACGCCTTGCCTGCAGTGACGGAATAACCGGTGTTTGCCTGGGGGTATACGGACACGATATACACATTCGTCTCGCCGCTCTTGAGACGCGCAGTGCAGCCTTCGTCCGTAGTGACGGAAACTGCGCCGGTGCCGCTTCCGCCGGCAATGATGATCTCAAAAGAACTGCCCGCAGGCGCGCAGTCGATCCAGTTTTCCACGCGGAGCGCGCTCTGCGTGCCCTTGCAGGATTGGCCGCGGTAGGTGCGCGTATTGGCGGATTCGTAGTTTTCCGTACCGTCCATAACGGCGCTGAGCGAGTAGCCGCCTGCAGACGTGACGGTTACGGTATAATTTGTTTCCGTCGTTCCGGTGGCGGGCGAGACCGTGCAGCCGTCGGCTTGGAAGCTGATCGACGCGCCGTTCACGCCGCCGCTGATGCGGATCGGGAAAGAATCGTTGCAGCTTCTGCTTTCGCTCCAGCCGGAAACCGACAGCAAAGGAGCGCTCGCCTTTCGGGAAATACCGCTGACCGACGCGCTTTCAGAGAAATACCCGTAATTGCCTGCGCGATATGCGGTAATGGCATACGGGCCGACCGTGTTGACGCAGACTTCGTATTCATCGGAAGCAATCTTTTCGACGGTGCAGCCGATTGTATCGATGCTCAGTACCTCGCTGGTGGTTCCACCGTATATTTTCACGCGGAACGTTTCGTTGCAGCAGGCGGTTTCCTGCCAGTCTTCGATATGAATCGGGGATTGGGCGGATTTGCTCGAGCAGCCGCTCATTTTGGCGGAATACGCGGGGTTGAAGTTGCGGTCCCCGTCCATTATCGCGGTAAGTTCGTAGCTGCCGACGCGGGTGACCGTCACGTCGAATACGGTATTGGCGTTGCCTGTTTCGGGCGAAACGGTGCATCCGTCGGTCTGGAAGGTGATTGCACCGCCGGTGTTACCGCCGGAGACGCTGATTCGGAACGAATCGTAATAATCCTGTGCGCCGCCCCATCCGCTGACGCTCAGCGGAAGCTGGTCGGCCTTTCCGGCAACGCCGTTGCGAGTGTCGTGCGCGGCGGCGGTATCGTCCGTCATGGCGGTCAGGGAATACGAGCCGGCGCCGGTAACGGTAACGGTATAGACATCGTCGGCGGACCCGGTTTGCGGGAAAACGGTGCAGTTGTTGGCGACGAATTGAACGAACTGTCCCTCTTCGATGCCATTGAGCGTAACATCAAAGCTTTCGCCGCAGTTTTTTGCACCCTGCCAAGAAACGATGGAGAGCGCGCCTGCGTCCCGGAGCGCAAAATCTGCACTTCCGCCGGTGAGCGCGTCTTCCGCGGGCTGTATGTGGATAATGCCCTCGGAAACCTGTTCCTCAATGGGCGCGCTCTGCGCTTCTTCGGCCCTGCGGAAGGACTGGAGCAGGGTTTTTGTCGAAGCGCTGGCCGGTTCAAGAGCAAAAATGGCTATGAATGCCAGCACGAGTATGCATGCGATCAGCGTCAGTGCTTTTTTCCGTTTTTTATATCTTGCACGACGAACAGACCGCTCGCTTTTAGCAAACCGGCTGGGAGGAACGGCGTCTGTATAATTGCGTTTACCCGTCTGTCCCATGCGTATTCTCCCAATTATGAATATTCAGCAGCGCTCCATACTAAAAGGAGATTGCAAGGCTGTGATACGTGTAACAGATTCGTTACGGTATATTCATGGAAATTTAATATAATACTATCCTCTTACGTATCTCCTGTCAAGAGAAAAGCATCAAACTCTTGTGTAAATACACGTCGATTAACACTATTTGTTGTGGTTGTCGAAAAATGTTCAAAAAATTTTTTTTCTTCGATTTATATGCAGTTCTGCATAAAATTGAGTAATATACATTACAAGTGGGGGAACGATTCTGTTTTTTGAAGAAATTTGGTATAATCGATATTATTCTCGCATGAAAATACAACGATTATGGCGCGAATATGGCGCGAAGCATTGTCTGGCGATGCAGGCCGACCGGATCGGAGGAGAAATAGTATGCTGAATGTTATTTCGCTTGAAAAAGCGCGGGAAATGCTGAATGAAAAATGTTTTATGCAGCGTTTGCATACGGAAACGGTCCCGCTGGGACAAACGCTCGGACGCGTGCTGGCTGAGGACGTTGCCGCGAAGGAAGACGTTCCGGGGTTTACCAGAAGCACGGTGGATGGATACGCGGTGATCGCTGCGGAAACGTTCGGCGCGTCGGCTGCGACGCCCGCGCTGCTGCGGATGACGGCGGCGGTGCAGATGGGGCGTAAGCCGGACTTCAGGATATGCGCCGGCGAGTGCGCGGCAACGCCGACGG
>CAYTHS010000030.1:0-16955 GCA_964437665.1 uncultured Oscillospiraceae bacterium | reverse complement strand
CGGCGAACTGCCGTCCGGCGCGGACGCGATGGTCATGATTGAGGACGTGGAAAGATTCGACGGCGGTTTTATCGCGGTGGAGCGTCCCGCCGCACCTGGGAATCATATTATATTTGCCGGAGACGACGCGAAAAAGGGAAGCGTCGTGCTTTCGGCGGGGAAAAAACTAGCGCCGCCGGATATCGGCGCGCTGGCCGCGCTGGGACAAACGGTCGTGACGGTTGCGAAAAAGCCAAGGGTCCGTGTGCTTTCCACGGGCGACGAAATCGTCGATCCGTCGGAAACGCCGAAGAACGGCGAGGTGCGCGACGTCAACGGCGCGCTGCTGACCGCCGCCGCCGGAGACGCGGGTGCGGAAGCGGCGTTCTGCGGGCGTGTTCCGGATGACAAAACGCAGCTGGCCGAACGGATGCATTCCTGTGCACAGGAGTGCGAAATGCTGCTGCTTTCCGGCGGGAGCTCAGTCGGCGTAAAGGATGCGGCGGCGAATTGCACGGCGCAGTTAGGGGAAATGCTCTTTCACGGCCTCGCCGTCAAACCGGGGAAACCGACGTTTGCAGGGATGATCGGCGCGACGCTTGTAATCGGCTTGCCCGGCCATCCGGCGGCGGCATGGTTTATTTTCCATCTTCTCGTACGCCCTGCTGTCGAAGCGATGATGCGGCAGACACAAGCGGAGCGCACGTTTTCCGCAAGGCTCGCATCTGCGGTTCCGTCCAACGCCGGCCGTGAGGAGTATATCGCCGTGCGGCTCACGGAGGGCAAGGCTGAACCGCTGATGAGCAAATCCGGGCTGATATCCGTTCTTGCCCGCGCGGACGGCTATATTGGAATCCCGCGCGACACGGAAGGGCTTTCAAAAGACGCTCCGGCGGACGTGCATCTCTTCTGAAAAAATCTGCTATAATATGGGAAGAAAAGAAACCGGACATAAGAGGATCGATTGTAATGGAATATGAGTATCTGTGTAACACGCCGCTGAGCGAAGCGGTGCGGGGCTATTTAAATTTCCTAAAGGAAAACGGGATGACCTGCCGGACGGAGCGTGTAGCTGTACAAGATGCGCTCGAGCGTGTGACGGCGCATGCCGTATACGCCGTATTATGCGCGCCGCATTACACCGCCTGCGCTATGGACGGCGTCGCGCTCAGGGCGGAGCGTACGTTCGGCGCGACGGAAACCACGCCGGTTTTGCTCGCGGACAGCGAATACGTTCGCGTCGACACCGGCGATCCGCTGCCGGACGGCTGCGACGCGGTGGTAATGATTGAGGATTGCGTCGCGCAGCCGGACGGAATCCGTCTCTATGCGGCGGCGGCTCCATGGCAGCATGTGCGACAGATCGGCGAGGATATCGCCGCGGGAGATATGGTGCTGCCGTCGTATACGCAGGTTGAACCGGCGATGATCGGCGCAATGCTGGCGGGCGGCATATCCGAAATCGAGGTGCTTGCCATGCCGCGCATCGGGATTGTCCCGACAGGCGACGAGATCGTTCCGCCGTGCGCGCATCCGGACGCCGGCGCCGTGATGGAGTTTAATTCCGCGATTTTTTCCGGAATGCTCCGCCGCTGGGGAGCGGAGCCGGCCGTATACCAGATCGTGCCGGACGATCCAGCGAAGATAGCGGACACGGCGAGGCGTGCGGCGGACGAATGCGATGCGGTGCTGCTCTGTGCGGGCACGTCCGCCGGACGGGACGACGGTACGACGCCGGTGATTGCCGCGGAAGGGGAGATATATCTGCACGGCGTTGCGATTCGCCCGGGGAAACCCGCTGCGCTCGGCCGGATCGGCAGCAAGCCGGTCATCGGCGTGCCGGGATATCCCGTTTCCGGGATCGTCGTGCTGGAGGAACTGCTCAAACCCGTGATAGACGCGCTGCTGATGCGCGAACCGCAGGCGGCGGAGTCGGTCTGCGTGCGGATGGGACGCAAATTGAAGTCGTCTCTGAAATATCGTGAGTTCGTACGCGCGTCGCTCGGGTACGGCGCGGACGGACAGTTGTCCGCCGTGCCGCTGGAGCGCGGAGCGGGCGTGGTGAGTTCGTTTACCAAAGCGGACTGCCTGCTGGACGTTCCGCAGAACTGCGAGGGTTACGAGGCGGGAGAGCGGGCGTTTGCGCGGCTGCTCCGGCCGGTCGACCGCATCGCGCGCACGGTACGCATTCTCGGCAGTCACGATCCGCTGATCGACGAGGCGTCGGACGAACTGCGCCGGGCGGATCCTAAAGCGCATGTCTCCAGCACGCATGTGGGCAGCATGGGCGCAATCCTAGCGGTCCTGCGCGGCGAAGCACAGCTTGGCGGCGTCCATTTACTGGACGACGCGGACGGCACTTACAATCTATCATATATAGAACGGTTTTTCCCCAATGGCGGCGTGGCGCTGATCGAATGCGTGAATCGTACGCAGGGCTTCATGGTGGAAAAGGGGAATCCGAAAGGGATAAAGGACGTACGCGATCTTGTGCGGACGGATATTTCTTACGTCAACCGTCAGAAGGGCGCGGGCACGCGCGTACTGCTCGACTACCTGATGAAGCAAAACGAAATATTGCCGGAACATGTGTGCGGTTATACGCGCGAGGAACTGACCCATACCGCCGTGGCGGCGCAGGTTCGCTCCGGTGGCGCGGACTGCGGACTGGGTATCTATGCTGCGGCGAAGATTTATGAACTGGATTTCATCCCTGTCTGTGAAGAACAATACGATTTGCTTGCGCCGCTCGCCGCATTGGAAAATCCGCAGGTGCGCGCGTTCTTACGCGTAATTGCAGGCGAGCAATTCCGTACGAGGGTAGCGCGTCTTGGCGGGTACCGACTGGAGAATCCAGGGCGGATTCGGAAAATCTGGCCGGCGCGCGGGGACGGATGAACCGGCCGGAATAGGAGATACTTTATATATAAGGAAGGTGCGCAGAGATGAACGAGGGCCTGACCCATGTGGACGAGCAGGGCGCGGCGCGCATGGTGGACGTTTCAGAGAAGGACGTTACGCATCGCGAGGCGGTCGCCGAGTGCGTTGTGACAATGAAGCCGGAAACGCTGCAGATGATCGTTTCGGGCGGCGCGCCGAAAGGTGACGTGTTCTCCGCAGCGCGAATCGCGGGTATTCTTGCGGCAAAGCGGACCAGCGAGTTGATTCCGCTCTGTCATCCTCTGACGCTTTCCTCGGTGCGGGTCGATCCGGTGGCCTGTCCGCCGGAAAGCGTACATATCATTGCGGAGGTGCGCTGCGATGAGAAGACAGGCGTGGAGATGGAAGCCATGACCGCCGCGAGCGTCGCCGCGCTGACGATCTATGATATGTGCAAGGCGGTCGACCGCGGCATGGAGAT
Organism: uncultured Oscillospiraceae bacterium; assembly: GCA_964437665.1. GTDB lineage: Bacteria > Bacillota > Clostridia > Christensenellales > CAG-138 > UBA7703. Next base: position 13,615 of record CAYTHS010000030.1, on the reverse strand, counting down.
CAAACACGTTCGGCTGCTCCGAAAGAGCGGCGGCAAGAGCGGTACGTTTGAGCGAAAGGGCGAATCATGCGGACCGAACGGCTGACCGTTTCTCCCGTGAAGGGGGAGCGCAGTGTTACCGGAAAACTGACGCTGGACGCTCTGTCCGGCGTGCATGGGGACGTACGAAGCCGTAAGGATGGTTCCGTGAGCCTGCTTTCCGCTGAAGCGGAACGGGAAATCCGGGAGGCAGGGGGGCTTTGTACCGACCGTTTTACCGCCAACATCGTAACGCGCGGGCTGGATTACGCTTGCCTGCGAAAGGGGACGCGGCTGCGTGCCGGCGGCTGCGTGCTGGAGATTCTGCGGGTGGGGAAGTCCTGCTTTGAAACCTGCCCGCTGGCAAAAAGAGCAAATGCCTGCCCGCTGCAAAAAAACTGCGCGTTTGCGCGCGTCGTAACGGGCGGCGAACTGAACGCGGACGACGAGATCGTCTTTATTTGAACAGCGTTTGCGTTTGGAGCAGGCGAAATACGGAAAGATTTGTGAGCGAATGAACGATTCCTTTGGCCGGACGATAGAATACCTGCGGCTCTCGCTTACCGAGCGGTGTACGCTTAAGTGCGCCTACTGCCGTGCCGACGAGGGGCTTTGCCCCAAACGCAGCGAACTCTCCACAGAGGAATTTCTGCGCATTGTCCGCGCGATGGCTGCGCTTGGCGTGAAGAAGGTGCGGCTTACCGGTGGTGAGCCGATGCTGCGGCGCGATCTGCTTGCAATCGTTTCCGGCATCCGTGCGGTTCAGGGAATAGAAGAGATCGTCATGACGACAAACGGTCAGCACCTGCCCGGGAAAGCCCGTTTGCTGCGCGAGGCCGGGCTCGACCGTCTGAACGTCAGCCTCGATTCGCTCAAGGCGGAACGCTACACCTCGATGACCGGCGGCGGTTCGCTGGAAAAGACGCTTGCAGGCGTCGATGAAGCGCTTGCGGAGGGGTTTTGTCCGCTTAAGCTGAACGTGGTGCTGCTGCGCGGGGAAAACGATGATGAAACGGACGATTTCATCGAACTGACAAAGGACAGGCCGGTCTGGGTGCGGTTTATCGAATGGATGCCGCTCGGGGAAAGCGACTGTGCGGACAGGCGCGTTCCCGGCTGGGAACTGCGGGCGGCGCGTCCGTATCTCGAGCCGGCACCGCCGGCCTACGAAGGGCAGCCGTCGCGGGATTACCGCATTCCGGGTTATACCGGGCGCGTTGGCTTTATCGACCCGGTTTCACATCGGTTTTGCCGGCTTTGCAACCGTGTGCGGGTAACGAGCGACGGCGTGCTGCGCCCGTGTCTTGGAAGCAATCTGGAATTCCCGCTGCGCAGTGCACTGGACAGGCCGGACGATACGGCGCTGACCGAGATAATCCGGCGCGCGGTGCAAGAAAAGCCGGAGACGCATGGGTTTGACGGCGCGTTTCATACGAATCGGAATATGAGCCGCATCGGCGGCTGAAGGAGAACCAGATATGGCGAGCATTGTTTCGATCAATATCAGTCCAAAAAAAGGTACGATTAAACACCCGGTTGAAAGCGCGGAGCTCAAAGCCGATTTTGGAATCGACGGCGACGCGCATGCGGGGAAATGGCATCGGCAGGTCAGCCTGCTGGGCAGGGAAAGCATCGACAAAATGTCTGCAATGGGGGTGGACGACCTTGTGCCGGGAATGTTCGCCGAAAACATTACGACGGAGGGGATCGAGCTGTATGCACTGCCTGTTGGAACACATCTGCGCCTCGGAGAATGCCTTGCAGAAGTGACGCAGATTGGGAAGCGATGTCACAACGACTGCGAGATCTTTCGCAGAGTGGGTAAATGCGTCATGCCGGAGGAAGGGATATTCGTGAGAATTTTGAAGGGAGGCGTGCTGCATGCCGGAGATCCAGTCGTCGTCGGGCGGGTCGAGAGAGACGGAGCGTAATCCGCATGAAGACGCGTTTAGGAGAACAACATGGCATATTGAACGAAACCGCAACGGAGGGTAAAATGATGTTTCGTGCTTCGGTGATTACGGTGAGCGACAAGGGATTTTCCGGGGAGCGCGAGGATACCTCCGGCCCGCTGGCAGCACAGTTGCTGCGGGATGCGGGCTATGCGGTACAAGCGGTGTCGCTCGTCCCGGACGAGCGGGCGCTTATCGAAGCCGAGCTGCGCCGGCATGCCGACGAACTGGGATCGGCACTGATCCTCACGGCCGGAGGCACGGGCTTCGGAAAGCGGGACGTGACGCCCGAGGCGACGCTGACCGTCTGCGAACGGCTCGTCCCCGGCATTCCGGAAGCGATGCGAGCCTGCTGCCTTCCCATCACCAGCCGGGCGATGCTTTCGCGGGCGGTCGCCGGAATCTATCGTGATACGCTGATTGTCAACCTGCCCGGCAGTCCGAAGGCGGTGCGCGAAAACCTGAAGCCGGTGCTGCCGGCGCTGGAACACGGCATTTGCATGCTGCTTGGTACGAAAGGCGAATGCGCCGCGGATCATCGATAAATCCTAGGTTGTGTTTCAAAAAACACAAAAGCGCAATTCCGCCGCCTCGACTTAAATATTTTCGTTGAAAAGCCTCGCCGCAGCACCACTGCGCCTGTGTTTTTCGTCTCAATCTGCAAGCCGATCCATCAAAACTGCATCTTTCAGACTTTAGAAACACATCCTACACATAACAGAGGAATTTCGCCGTATAGGCATATGCGAAAAAACAAAGCGCTTCGTGCGAAGCGCCTTGAGATCGTCAAAAACTGTTTTTTGACGGGATAACCGCTCGTTGCCTCTCGCTCTTTGGACCCCCGGGCGGCAAGGAGCACAGAGAAATCGCCCGAAACAGGCGATCTGTTGTGCCGGATGAACCGGCGCAGCCGGAAAAGCGGGTAAGGGCTGTGGCCCTTAACAATCCCGGAGACTTTTTTGACAGACGGAAGACGCCTCATACGAAGCGTCTTGTTGTCCGTTTACCGGAGGCGTCAGGATTTTTCCGGGACGCCCTGATAAGTCGAGTTGCCGAACGCAAGGATGCACTCGAAAATTAAGGAAAGGAAGATCAGACCGACCGCGAAACCGCCGCTTTTGCCGAACGCCTTGGCCAGCTTGACCATTGTGATGATGGCGATGACAATGTTTGCAATCGGAATTAACAGCAGAAGGAAATTCCAACCGTTTCCCCAGGTGATTTTGAAGAGCAGGTACGCGTTGTAGAAAGGAATAATCGCGCCCCAACCCGGTTCTCCGGCCTTTTCAAAGATCTTCCAAAGCGCGATGACTGCCAGCACGCCGAGAGCGAGACTGAAAAACGTTACGCCGGGATGGGGTTCGGCATAGTAATTATAATTCCAGTAGCGCCACATAAATTGAATCCCCCTTCATAAATTGGATGTTTGTATTATAACATTTCCAGCAGTGCCGGTAAAGAATCGACTTTTGATACAATTCTGTTTTGCCGTTTTATACATCTGCAACACTATCGGTTTTGGGGAATCCGCGCTCGGGTCCCTCTGTGCGCTTAAGTCACTGTATAATCTGCGAACGCGCAGTCCTTTTTATTTGAATCCTGCAGATGAAAGAAATAAGGAGCCTTCAGGGCGGAAAGATTGGTGCTGCTGTTTGCCGCGGCTCCCAGAACAAATACAATATACAGTAGCTGGAATATTGACATGATCAGGATGTGTTGATACGATTAAATCAATTACTGAGGGGGGAAGAGTTATGGCTATTGCATCGTTGGTTTTGGGTATTGTATCGTTGGTGATCGGTTTCTTTATTTCGTCAATTGGATGGCTTGGCGCATTAATTGCGATCGTTGGTATCATTTTGGGTGCATATGCGCGCAAGAAGCATGACGAACAGTACAAAATTGCCACGGCCGGTATGGTCTGTTCTATTGTTGGTATCGTGGTCAATCTGATTTTCTACATTGCCTGTATTGCATGTGCCGGTGCGATTGCCGCTGCGGCTATGTAATTGCAAACCACCCCGGTAAAGTGTGAATTATCCGTTCGCTGAAGCATGTTTCCTTATATCACAATCGGTAAGCTGACACTGCCGTCATACGGCGTTATGATTGCGTGCGGAGTATTGATATCCGGGCTGCTCGCTTTTATGCGCGTTAAAAAAGCCGGATTGTCGGGCGACGATTTTCTTATTATCGCCGCCTGCGCCGTCGGGCTCGGCCTGTTTGGTGCGTGGCTTACTTATGTGCTCGTGAGCTTCTCCGCAGCGGAGATTGCCGCGATCGTTCTTTCCGGACGAATCGGTTTGCTGCTGCAAGGCGGGATGGTATTCTATGGAGGTCTTGCGGGCGGCGTGTTAGGCGCTTTGCTTGGCACACGCCTCGCAAGAGCGTCATTGAGCGGTTTCTTAAATCCGGTTGTGCCGGTGCTGCCATTGGCGCATGCAATTGGCCGAATCGGTTGTTTTTGCGCAGGCTGTTGCTACGGTGTTCCGACGGACGGCTTTCTGGGCGTGGTCTATACACATCCTGCCGGCGGCGCGCCTACCGGGGTCCCACTTCTGCCGGTGCAGTTGTTCGAGTCCGGATGTAACCTGTTGATCTTTCTTTTTCTGATCGTTTTTACCAAAAAAACAACGTCAAAAACGCTGGTGCTGCCGGTTTATGTCGTCTGCTACGGATGTGTCCGTTTCTTTTTGGAATACTTTCGCTATGATTCCGTCAGGGGAGCGCTGCTTGGGCTGTCAACATCCCAATGGGTCAGCATTGCGGGCGTTTTGCTTTCAGTTGCGTATATCGGATATCATCGATATCGGGTAAAAAAGTATCCTTCATCTTGTGCATAAACGCGCAAACAGAAAAACAGCCGTCCGCGTGCAGCGTTCAACGGCTGTTTTTTTGGCTCTTTCCGAACCAGGTAGCCTACATCAGTTGCCCCAGCAACGTGATGGCAATGTTGAAGAAAACCAGAATGGAGCACGCGTCCGTAATGGTGGTCAGCATCGGCGCGGCGGCTACCGCCGGATCGAGCCGGAGCTTCCGGGACAGCATCGGCAAAAGGCAGCCAAGCGATTTTGCGATCAGGACAGTTGCAATCAGCGTCAGGGAAACGGTCGCCGCAATGCGTACGTTGTTGGGGTTTGCATGGTACTGAATGACGATGCGCAGGAAATTGACCAGCGAGAGCGTCAGGCCGACCATGCCCGCCACGCGGATTTCTTTCCACCAGACGCGGAAAACGTCTTTGTTTTCGATCTCGTCCAGCGCAAGCCCGCGGATGATCATTGTCGAAGCCTGCGAACCGCTGTTGCCGCCGGTGTCCATGAGCATCGGAATGAACGAAACAAGCAGAGGAATCGTAGCGATCGCCGCTTCGTAATGCTCGAGAAGCGAGCCGTTGACCATTCCGCTGATCATGAGGATCAGTAGCCAGAAGATGCGGTTCTTAGCAAGTTTCCACACGGGGGTTTTGAGATAGGTGTCCTCGCTTGGAGACATACCGGCCATGCGCTCGAAGTCCTCGGTGTTTTCTTCCTGAATGACGTCGACCGCGTCGTCGACCGTGATAATGCCCACGAGGCGCTCCTCGTTGTCCACGACCGGCAGGGCGATCAAGTCGTAGTGCGAGAAGGTTTTTGCCACGTCTTCCTTGTCCTCCAGGGTATGCACGAAGATCGGCGCGGTGGTCATAATGTCGCCAACGAGTTTTTCCGGGTCGGCAAGAAGCAGTTCAAGCACGGAAACTACGCCCTCGAGCTTGCGCTCCGGGCTTGTTACGTAACAGGTATAAACCGTCTCTTTGTCGATTCCGGTGTTGCGAATAACGGTGAATGCGTCTTTGACGGTAAGCGTCTTTTTCAGATAGACGTATTCACAGGTCATCAGACTTCCTGCGGAGTCCTCCGGGTATTTCAGGTATTGGTTAATCAGTCCGCGGTTTTTAGGCGAAGAGTTTTTCATGACCCTCTGCACGACGTTCGCGGGCATTTCCTCGACAAGGTCGACATAGTCGTCGAGATACATGCCGTCGAGGATATATTTCAGCTCGGTATCGGTGAGCGCTTCGATAATGCGCTGCTGTACATCCGCGTCGAGATAAGAGAATACTTCCGCGGCGTTGTCTTTCGGGATTAAACGAAATAAACGAAGCATGGTTTCAGAGTCGGAAATATCGTCAAAAATCTCCGCAATGTCCGCTTCGTGCATCGTCAGGAAAGTTTGCTTCACTTCCGGATAGCGCTTTTCTTCCAGAAGGGTCAGAACACGGTCGATCATGCTGCACGTCCTTTCCGGGAACGGCGGCCGATCTGTCATCCAATCAATACGGACGCGTTCCCGCAGTATGAAATTTTCACGATGTTGCTACTCGGGTAAGGCCCGGCGTCCATATGTTTGGATCCCCTTTCGTTCAGAGTCTGCTTTTCGCATGCCTATTGTACCAAACTGGTTTTAAGATGTAAACCTTTAATGCGGCGATCGGAATTAATGCCGCCCGCTGCATTTCGGCATTGACAAAACGGCATGACGGCGTATGCTTTATAGTAGTTACAGCAATTCCTTTCAGGAGGCAAAACATGTCGGAATATTCAATCGCTGCTCTGGAAATCCTGCGCAATCCGCAGCTTACGCTGAAATGGTATGTCGTACCGCTGCTGCTAATCGTAATGTATATTTATTATAAGGAAATCAGCGTAAAAAACTGGAATGTCGTTCTCGGCGGCGCCGCGCTGTGGGGGATGGACCTATTCAACGAAATATGGAACAGCATCGTTTTCCATGCAAGCGGGTTCGCGCCCGTATGGGGTACGCCGGGAGGCGTGGGCGACACGGCGCTGCTGATACTGATCGGCTACAACATCGAAATCTCGTTTATGTTTGCCATCATGGGCGTGGTCGTTTGTTTGTCGCTGCCAAAGGACCCGAAAATGAAAATACTTGGCGTCAACAACCGCGTGTTCTACACGATTCTGTACACCACGCTCGCGGTGATCATCGAGTGCTTCCTGAACTATTCCGGCGTGCTCACATGGGAATATGCCTGGTGGAGCCGGTCGTTCCCGTATCTGGTCTGGTTGGTTGGGTACCTGCCGTTCTTTGTGATGGCGTTTACCGTACACGATATGAAGAAGATGAAAAACAAGATGATCACGCTTGGCGTCATCTACGGCGTGGACGTCCTCGCGCTGGTGATCTTCGGCCTGATCGGCTGGATGTAAGCGCAGGGTTTGCAACTTGGACTAAAAAAGTTCCGCCGGGTTTTCCGGTGGAACTTTTCTGTCGATAAAGGTGTTGCATCGGAAACTCGCATTCAGGCCACTGTTTCGGGTTATACGGTCCTAAGAACCATTTCCAGGCGGGGTTTTTAAAGATAGAGATTCCCAAGGGACGTGTCCCTTGGGTAGGTTGCAGGGGTAAAACCCCTGCAAAAAGAAAAGATATTTGCGTGCAGGCGCAGGGCCTTCCGGCGGTTTTCTTCCCAGCGGGCGACCATGGAAAAGATCAGAGCGAGACGCCGTAGAGACGCATTGCGTTCTCAAACGTTGCGGCGGCGGCCTCCTGCACGGAGATGCCGCGTACGCGTGCGAGAGTTTCCAGCGTGAGATGAATCAGACCCGGATCGTTGCGTTCGCCGCGGTGCGGCTCCGGCGTCAGGTATGGACAGTCCGTTTCGATCACGATGCGTTCGAGCGGCAGTTTTTCCGCGACGGCACGTTGCTTTACCGCATTTTTGAACGTGAGCGCGCCGCCGAAGGCGATGTAAAAGCCCATGTCGATATAGCGCACTGCGTCCTCGTAACTTCCGGAATAGCAGTGCAGCACGCCGTCGAGTCTGCCGCGGCGCGCGGAAAGCATCGCCATCGTATCGCCGTGCGCCTCGCGGTCGTGGATAATCACGGGCTTTTTCTGCGCAACGGCGATGTCCAGTTGTTCGCCGAACGCCGCCTGTTGCACTTCACGCGGCGAAAAATCGTAGTGGTAATCGAGACCGATTTCGCCGACGGCGACGATTTTTTCGTTTTGCAGCGCACGTTCCACAAGAAGCAGGTTGTTTGCGCCGGCCGTGTCCGCGGAATGCGGGTGAATGCCCGCGCTGCCGAATACGTGGTCGTATAGCACGACCAGTGCGGTGATTTTCGGAAGGTCGGCAGTCTCTGTGCAGGCTTCCAGAAAACCCGCCACGCTTTTTTCCGGCAGAGTGGAAATCAGATCGTTACGATCGAGATCGAACTGCGCGTCCAGAAGATGCGCGTGAGTGTCGAATAGCTTCATAGGTATGGATACCAGTCCTATCGTTCAGTTTTCGTCGTCCGCAAGCGGCAAATCCATCAGGATTTCGTCGTAATACGTCCCGCGGACGTTGATGCGGCCCTTATGCCGCCCTGCTTCGGCAAATCCGAAGCGCTTGTAGAGCGCGATAGCGCGTTCGTTGCCTGCGCGTACCTCAAGAGAAAGCGAGCGCAGAGCATTCGTGCCTTTTGCAAAATCGATCATCGCCTGCATGGCAATGCTTCCGATGCCGAGCCGCCAGTAGTCGCGCTTGATGGAGACGGCAACGCCGGCGCAATGCGCAATGCGTTTGCGCGCGGCTGCGCGCACGTCGCAGACGAGGACGATCTCGCCGCCCACGGTACCGACGAACATTTTGGTGTTCGCGGCCTCTAGCGTAGCGGTGATCCATTCCCGTTCGCCTTCCAGCGTCAGCCCGTCGATGCCGTTTTCGTCGCAGAGCAGGAAATCCGTCTCCGCGCCGACGACCTTGAGGAAGTCGAGCAGTTCCTGCGCGTCTTCCAACGCCGGATCGCGCAGGATCAGCGTGCGGCCGTCCTTGAGGATGTGTTCGCTCATATCAAAAAGTTCATCCTTTCAGATTCGTCCATATAAAGGATGAGGAAGCGGCCCGCCGAAAGCGGGTTTCGCCGCCCGGGACCCAAAGGGCGGCAAAACGTGGTTGCCCTGCTAAAAAACTGTTTTTTTAACGTCCTCAGCGGACTTTCAGCCCGCTGTCCATTTCGGAAAGCGTGGTCATCACCGAGAGGTGCTCGTCGCTTTCGTCCGACGCTGCGAGGATCATGCCGCGGCTTTCCACGCCGCAGAGTTTTACGGGCTTGAGGTTTGCCACCAGCACGACGGTTTTGCCGACGAGATCGTCCGGCGCATACCATTTTTTGATGCCGGAAACGACGGTCCGGGTTTCGCCGCCGACGTCCAGCGTCACCTTCAGCAGTTTTTTGCTCCGCTTGATCTCTTCGCAGGCCGTCACTTTTGCCAGGCGCAGGTCGAGTTTTGCAAAGTCGTCGTAGTCGATCTCCGGCAGAGGCGCGTCCTCGTCCGGCTCCGGCTCGGCCGCCGGTGTGCTCTGCGCTGCGGCGGCTTTCGCTTTTTCAGTCTGTTCGGCAAGGTAGGCGAGCTCTTTTTCCACGTCGATGCGCGGGAAGAGCGCTTCGCCCTTCTGCACGCGCGTGCCGGGGACGCTGCCGCCCCAGGCGACGGCCTCGTAGTCCGTTTTTTCGCCGGACACGCCAAGCTGATCGAACATCTTTTGCGGCGTGGAGGTCAAAAACGGCTTGAGGAGCACGGCGATGACGCGCAGGCTCTCCGCGAGGTTATAGAGGACGGTTTTCAGCCGCTCTTTGCCTTCGTCCGTCTTGGCGAGCAGCCAGGGCGTGGTCACGTCGATATATTTGTTGCATGCGCCGACGAGCTTCCAGATTTCGGCGAGCGCTTCGGGAATATGCAGTTCGTTCATCTGCGCGTCGACGCTGGCGGGCAGCTCCTGCGCGAGTGCAAGCAGTGCTGCGTCCTCGTCCGCAATCGCGGCGGGCGCGGGCAGTTCGCCGCAAAAGTATTTCTCGATCATCGCGACCGTGCGGCTCAGCAGGTTGCCAAGGTCGTTTGCAAGGTCGGTGTTGATGCGGGCAATCAGCGCTTCGTTGGAGAAGTTGCCGTCCGAACCGAACGGGACTTCGCGCAGCAGGAAATAACGGATTGCGTCCACGCCGTAACGCTCGCAGAGGGCGACGGGGTCGACCACGTTGCCCTTGGATTTGCTCATCTTGCCGCCGTCGAGCACGAGCCAGCCGTGCCCGAACACCTGCTTGGGCAGCGGTTCGCCAAGCGCCATGAGCATGATTGGCCAGATGATGGTATGGAAGCGCACGATCTCCTTGCCGACGATGTGGATGTCCGCCGGCCAGTACTTGCGATAGAGCGAGTCGTCGTCACTGCCCCACCCAAGCGCGGTAATGTAGTTTGAAAGCGCGTCCAGCCACACATAAACCACGTGTTTCTCGTCAAATGTGACAGGAATGCCCCATTTGAAGCTCGTGCGGCTGACGCAGAGGTCCTCGAGGCCGGGCAAGAGGAAATTCTGCAGCATTTCGTTCGTGCGGCTGACGGGCTGGATGAACGTCGGGTTATCCTTGATATACTGGATCAGCCGGCTGGCATATTTCGAGACGCGGAAGAAATAGCTTTCCTCTTCCACGAGCTCCACCGGGCCGCCACAGTCCGGGCACACGCCGCCCGCTTCCTCAATCTGCCGGTCGAGCCAGAAACTTTCGCACGGCGTGCAGTAATGGCCGGTGTATTTCGACTTGTAGATGTCGCCCTGGTCGTAGAGCTTTTTAAAAATCTTCTGCACGGCTTTTACATGGTAATCGTCCGTGGTGCGGATGAACTTGTCGTAGGAGATGTCCAGCAGTTTCCAGAGGCTTTTGAACCCGGAAACGATCTTGTCCACATATTGCTGCGGGGTCACGCCCGCGGCCTTTGCCTTGCGCTCGATCTTCTGGCCGTGCTCGTCCGAACCCGTCAGGAAAAACACGTCGTAACCGCGCTGGCGTTTATAGCGCGCAATCGCGTCCGTGGCGACGGTGCAGTACGCGTGCCCGATATGCAGGTTCGCGCTGGGGTAGTAGATGGGCGTCGTAATATAAAACGTCTCTTTTTCTCCGGTTTTTTTGGTTTCCATTTGTCTTTTCCTCCCAAAATCACAATTCGCCTGAATAGGGTCCGCCCTGTATGCGGGCAAATAAAACGCGCCGCCCTCTTGTAAGGACGGCGCGTATAAAACACGTCCGTTTATAACCACCTTACTTCCCCAAAAATCACCGGGGGCATAAGTTCCCGCTGTATCGGTCGGGGTCCGCTGCGGTTCAGGCAAATGGAGCGTTCGCCGCGAGGAGCTCGGGAGCCATGTTCGGCTGCGTTGCGCCGCCGGGCTTTCACCAGTGCTCCGGCTCTCTGCATGCGCGCGTGCGGCTTACTCTTTCCGTCTTCGCTCATATTCGTTCACTGAGCATATCACGCGCTCAAGCTTGTTGTCAAGAGAGGCGAATCATGCTAATATAAACTGGATTTGTATTGGAGGATGGAACGAAATGCATATTGTTGCCGGGCTTGGAAATCCGGGACTGACCTACCGGCGTTCGCGCCACAACGCGGGATTTCAGGCGCTGGACGCGCTTGCCGGCCGGCTCGGCATCCGCGTCAAAAAGCGCGGATTTTCCGGCGTGTACGGCGAAGGGTCGCTGCATGGCGAACGGGTTGTATTGATTAAGCCGACTACGTATATGAACCTTTCGGGCGATTGCGTGCAGCGGGTGCTGCACTTTTTCAAGTGCCCGGTGGAAAACCTGATCGTCCTTTTCGACGACATCGAGCTGCCGGTCGGCGCGCTGCGTATCCGCGAAAAAGGGAGCGCCGGCACGCACAACGGCATGCGCTCCGTGATCGCCTGCGTGGGCAGCGAAAACTTCCCGCGCGTGCGCATCGGCGTGGGCGACCGCAGCGGCGGGGAACTCAAGGACTTTGTGCTCGGCAAGCCCAGCAAGGCCGAGCAGGCCGTTTTAAAGGAAACGTATGAAAGCGCCGCGGACGCCTGCGTTTCGATTATCGAAGGGAAAATTTCCGACGCGCAGGCGAAATACAACAAGCGCCATATCGGCGGGACGTCGGGTGCGCGCGACTAGGCCGCATAAATTGAGGGGGGTAGTTTGACACAACAACCGCATAACAATCCGATACTGGATGTTTTGGATACCGCAGCGGACTTCAGGCGCTTTTCCGGCGCGCTGGAGGGGGGCAAAGGCCCGGCTGCGGCGTTCGGCGTTGCCGCAAACGCAAAGGCGCATCTTGCCGCCGCGCTTTCGCGCACGCGGCAGGTGCTGTTTGTGACCGCAACGGACGTGACCGCCGCGCAGCTGCACGAAGCGGCCGGCCTTTTCGGTGCGCAGGCCGAGCTGTTTTTGCCGCGCGAAACGCCGCTGGTCTATGTGCACGCCGTCTCCGGCGAACAGCGCTCCGAGCGGATATCCGCGCTCTGCGCGCTCGCCGCGGGCGAAACCTGCGTCGTCTGTGCAAGTGCGGCTTCGCTGATGCAGGTGCTCGCGCCGAAACAGGCGTTTTGCGAAAGCATCTTTTCGCTGGCCGTCGGCGATTCGCTCGAGCCGAGGACGCTGACCGAGCGGCTCGTCGTCGCCGGATACGAGCGCGTGGAACTGGTTGAAGGACGCGGGCAGATCGCCGCGCGCGGCGATCTTGTGGACGTGTACGTTCCGGGCGGCGAATACCCCGTACGCATCGAGTTTTTCGGCGACGAGATCGACCAGATGCGCTTTTTCGATCCCGTGACGCAGCGCAGCGTGGAACAGGCGTCTTCGGTGCAGCTCCGCCCCGCGCTGGAAACGCCGCAGCCGAAGGAGCGCACCGCAAAAGCGCTCAAAAAGATCGCCGGGCGGGTCGGGCTGATGGACCAGGAACAGGCTTGGTCGGAAGGCGTTGCCAGCGTCGGCGGGGACGTACTGCTGCCGCTGCTGTACGAAAAATGCGAAACGGTGTTCGATTATCTTGCGCCGGACGCGGTCATTATCGTTGATGAAGCGCTGCTTGTCGACGAGGCGCTGCGCACCGAGCAGATACGCTTCCACGAAACCGTGCAGGCGATGCTCGAGCGCGAAGAGGGCGTCGCCGCGCAGGGCGCGCTGGAACGCAGCGCGAACGAAACGCTCGAAAAGCTGTATACGCCGCGCACGGCGCTGCTTTACGCGCTCTCGCGCACGCATCCGCAGTTTACGGCAAAGGAAGTCGTCACGCTGGAATCGCGCGGCGCGCCGCAGTATATGGGCGCGATGGACGAACTGGCGCGTGAACTGACCCGGCTCAACGGCGCGGGCGAGCGCACGGTGATCTGCGCCGGCGAACAGGCGCGCGAACTGCAGGCCAACCTTGCCGAATACGGCGCGCAGACGGTGCTGACGGAACAAATGCCGCAGGAATTTCCGGCGGGGAAGACGCTGATCGTTCCGGGGCGGCTTGCACGGGGATTTTCCTATCCTGCGCTGCGCTTCAACGTATTCACGGAATACGAAGTCAGCGGCAGGACGGAGCGCACGGTCCGCCGCGCACGCTCCCAAAAGCACCTGTCGTTCTCCGAACTGAACGTCGGCGATTACATTGTGCACGAGGCGCACGGCATCGGCCGGTTCGTCAAAGTCGAGGCGCTGACGGTGCAGGGCAACACCCGCGACTACCTCTTAATTGAATACCGCGGCGGAGACCGGCTGTATATTCCGACCGATCAGCTCGACCGCGTGCAGAAATATGTCGGCGGCGGGGACGAGGACGCCGCGCCGCCGCTGAGCAAGCTT